>CAZKGP010000005.1:0-30268 GCA_964552225.1 uncultured Acetatifactor sp. | reverse complement strand
TTATCAAGGAAAAATTGTAATTCTTTTTTTACGATATTAATGTCACGTAATCGAACTTTCTTATCAATAGAAGATAAACAATAACTGCAACGATAAGGGCAACCACGGCTTGATTCATAATAAATGATTTTATTAGCAAATTCATCTAAATCCTCATATAGAAATGGCAATCCGCTTAAATCTGTCAAATCTCTCATTGGAGTAAAACCAGATGGCAAGCATAGACCTGTAATTTCATTCAAATCTTGGTCTTTTTTGCCCGCTATATAATGTTCTAATAGCTCCTTAAAGGTAACTTCCCCTTCACCAATCATAATACCTGTAACCATAGAATATGCAGTTACAATTTCCTGTGCGTCAAAACTTACCTCTGGTCCCCCCAGCCAAATAGGAAGATTAGGCATAATTTTATGTAGCTCCACAATCAGTTCTTGTATCATATTCCAATTCCATATATAACAAGAAAAAGCAATCACATCGGGCTGTTTTTTATATATATCAGCCAAAATATCTGATAAATAATTATTAATGGTATATTCTGCAATTTCAATATGTTCTCTTAACTCTTCACCTGCATATGCACGAAGTCCATAAATTGCAGGATTAGAATGAATGTATTTTGCATTTAATGCTGTTAATAAAAATTTCATTTGTTTTCGCTTTTCCTTTTCTATTGCTACAAATCAAGCTCTGTTGCTACCTGCTGCCATATTTCCTCAGATATTTGGGGAACCGGCTCACCACTTAGCTCCTTAACTCTTACTACACTTTTGTAAAAATAATTAATTCCTGTAACTAATGTTTTTTTGATAGCTCTGTTTAGGATTATACCATACTCATCTAATCCACTGCATGTAAAATCTTGTAAAAATCCATTTACATCATAGGGTATGGAGTATAATGTGGGAATCCACTTATGTTTATTCCCTTCCACAATAGCAAATTGGGCACGTCTTCCTACTCCATCAATTGCCAACCCTAAAGAACCCGGATTCAGATATACTCTGCCCGGGTTCCCTTTTTGTTTGCATTGCTGTTCATATATTTCTTGTTTATGGTTATGTCCACCCATTAGATAGTCGGTGGAAATAGTGGCTAATACCTGCTCCTTCAAATGTTTATCTAATAATACATTTCCCCTTACATTGTCAGGTGTTCCATGGCAAATGGTAATAGGTGAATAACCTTCTATTGCCACACTATCCACCGTTGGTAAACTTTTAAAAAATGCAATATCCTTATCCTGCATATGTTTTGCCGTGTAATATAACGCGCCATTCGAAGAGGAAGGTTTCCAGCCTTGATCCTCCTCGCTATTATCTATGATGTATTCCTCTCTATTTCCACGCAACATGTAACAAGTATATTGCTCTCTCATCTTATAAATCAATTCCATGGTTCGCTGTGGATAAGGGCTATCTGTTACATAATCGCCTAAACAAATAATTCCATCAATGGAAAATTGGGTAATATAATCTAAAAAGGCTTCTAGAGCCTTATAATTACCATGTATGTCGCTAATTACTGCTAAGTGCATGTAGGTTCTCCTTTATTTTAACAACTTCTAATAAACCGCTCAAAAGCTTTCTGACCTTCTGTTGTATTTTTATAAACACCTGCATCTTCCAGTACTTCCATAAAAACCTTTCCGATTTCTTGCTCAATAATAGAATCTATATTTTGAGAGTTTAATCCTGCTATTCCTCCATATTGAGGAAGAAATTCTTCCACCCAGTCTGCGTGTTTCTCTAGTTTTTCATCAATACGCAAATCTGCTTTTTGTAGAAGTGCACTTTTTAAACCTTCCATTTCTTCTTTTAATCTCGCTGGTAAAACGGCAAGCCCCATCACTTCTATTAACCCAATATTTTCTTTTTTAATATGGTGTAACTTGGCATGAGGATGATAAACTCCTAAAGGATGTTCCTCAGTGGTAATATTATTACGAAGAACTAAATCCAATTGATACTTTTCTTCTACTTTTCTGGCAATTGGGGTGATTGTATTATGTGGCTCATCATTTGTATATGCATAAATAAAAGCATCTTCATCAGTATACTCTCTCCACTGCTTCAATATATGATCCGCTAATTCAATTATACGGCTTATCTCTGTCCCTTCCAAGCGAATGACGGACATGGGCCAATTCACAATCCCTGCTTCTACATCTTCAAAGCCAGTTATAGCAACGTCTTTGGCTATAGGTGCCTTTGCCATTGCAAATTCATAATGTCCCCCTTGAAAATGATCGTGGCTTAAGATAGAACCGCCTACAATTGGTAAATCCGCATTAGAGCCAACAAAATAATGAGGAAATTGTTGTACAAAATCAAATAATTTGGTAAAGGTAGCCTTTTCAATCTTCATTGGAATATGCTGTGCATTAAACACAATACAATGTTCATTATAATATACATATGGGGAAAATTGAAAGCCCCATTCACTATGATTAATAGTTACTGGTATAATACGATGATTCTGTCTTGCTGGATGGTTGATACGTCCTGCATATCCCTCGTTCTCCCTACAAAGTAGACATTTAGGATAACCAGACTGTTTGGCATTCTTTGCCGCCGCAATAGCTTTTGGATCCTTCTCTGGCTTAGATAAATTAATAGTAATATCCAAGTCACCGTATTTGGTAGGAGTAATCCACTTTACATCCTTTGCAATACGATATCTGCGAATATAATCAGAATCACAGCTTAATAGGTAATAATAATCCGTAGCTGCTTCAGGGGATATTCTCTTATACTTCTCATAAAATGTTTCAATTACTTCGCTAGGTCTTGGCATAAGCATGCTCATAATCTTGGTATCAAACAAGTCCCTATGTACAATACTATTCTCAGCTATAATACCTTTCTCATAAGCATAGTCTAACATTCCTGCAAGTATTTCTTCTAAGTTGTCAATTCTTATTTCAGAATCAACCAGATCTTCTTCTATTTCATCAAGCTCATCCAGTTGAAACAACTCTAGTAATCGATTAGTAGTAAATATGATATCTCTTTGGGGTACAAGCCCTGTTTCCACCCCATAAGAAATCAACTTATTAATGTATGTATTAATCATTTTAGTCCTCCTTTTAAACGAATCAAACCATACTGGTTATGAAATGACAGATGGACCATTCCCTACCTCTACTACATAAAAATCTGCTTCATATCCAATTTTATCTTTATAAGCACTTCCTACACTTTTAATAAAATGTTCAACAGCTTCCTCTTTTACTATACTAACAGTACATCCGCCAAAACCAGCACCAGTCATACGAGATCCAATAACTCCGTCTAATTTCCAAGCTTCTTCTACTAATGTATCTAGTTCAATTCCAGTTACTTCATAATCATCCCGCAAGGATACATGAGAAGCATTCATTAGCTCACCAAATAATGTTAAATCATTGTTTTTCAGTGCTTCTACTGCTTTTATCGTACGTTGATTCTCGTATACTGCATGTTTTGCACGTTTTCTACGAACCTCAGTTTTAATAATACTGCTATATTGTCCAAAACTCTTCTCACTTAAATCTCCTAAAGTATTAATTCTAGTTACTTGTTTTAGCTCTGCTAATGCCGTTTCACATTCAGTACGTCTTTCGTTATATTTTGAATCACTCAATCCTCTTTTTTTATTGCTACATGCAATTATAATTTTAGCACCCTTCAGCACAATAGGTGCATACTCATAGTTTAAGGTAGCAGTGTCTAGGAAAATAGCATTGTCCTTTTTACCCATTGCAATTGCAAATTGGTCCATAATTCCACACTTAACACCATTAAATTTATTCTCTGCAAACTGTGCAATTAAAGCCAGCTCAACATTCGTCAACTCAAAGTCATAGAAATCTCTTAAGATAAAACCAGTTAAAACTTCTAACGATGCAGAAGAAGAGAGTCCTGAAGCATTTGGTATGTTACCATAGATTAATAAATCCATTCCGAATGGTATCTTCATATTCTTTTTTTCAAATGCCCACATAACACCTTTTGGGTAGTTTGTCCAATCCGCTTCCTTATATGGTTTCAAATCATCTAGAGAAGTTTCTACTACTCCTAGCTCATCCATGTTCATAGAATAAAATCTTAAAATATTATCTTCTCTTTTACGTGCAACTCCATAAGTTCCAATAGTAAGAGCGCAAGGGAAAACATGACCACCATTATAGTCAGTATGTTCTCCTATTAGATTTACTCTTCCAGGTGCGAAATATGCTTTAATTTCCTTTTCTTCTCCAAATACCTCTTTAAATTTTTCTAAAATTATGTTTTTCATATTACTCAATCCTTTCTAACCATCTTATTTCCCAGTAATTTATACTCCTAAATTAATTATACAAAAAAACAAACCGATTGCTACATCGATTTGTTTTTTTAATCTGTCAAAATGTTATATGTCAATACTTATCCTGGGGTTTAATCAAATCAGCAATCAAACGCTCTACTTCTTCTAGCTGTTCTTTGCTTTTTCCTTTATTGCTTTCTTTACGGTAGCTAGAAGGAGATTGACCTATTGTATTATGAAATGCCTTTGTAAATACAAGTGAATCATTGTATCCACAAGACAAAGCAATACTTTCAATTGGATAACTAGTGGATTCTAATAGTTCTTTCGCTTTTGTTAATCTAAAGGTTGATAAAAACTGTTGAGGGCTTAAGCCCAAATAATTCTGGAATAATGTATACAAATAACTTCTATTGATACACACATATTCTGCAACATCTGTAATCTTGATAGGATTACAATAGTTACTTTGAATAAAAGAAACTGCCTTTTTAACGTATTGATTTCCTTTATCCAATTCATCCTTGGCAACTACGCCTGCATTTTCTGCAATTACTGATAAAAACACTCCTAATTGTCCATTTCGTCGCATTTCATTTGCCATACCAAAGGTATTGTGGTTCATCATATCACTTACTATTTCATATAATTCCTCTGAACGTTGACAAGTAAAAATAGGATGTCTTGCAGAAAGTCCTATAGATTCTAGATACTCCGCTGCACTACTTCCGGCAAATCCTACCCATACATAACTCCAAGGGTCTTCCGCGTCAGCTTGATAAAAAGCCAACTCATTTGGCTGTATTAAAAATCCATACCCAGCTTCCAATTTATATTCTTTATCGTGATAACGAAATATTCCTTTTCCACTTAATATATAATGAATTAAATAGTGAGGTTTAGAGGCAGGTCCAAAGCTATGTAAGGATTCCGTTTGTGAGCATCCACAACAATTCAAATATAAACTTCCTTTATTATCATTTTTAAAATCTAGCTTATAAGCCTTTTCCATTTTCTATCACATCTTTTCTTCTTTGTTATCACACTTCTTCTCACACTTATGTTACACCTTTTCGACAAATAATTACATGTACTATCTTGTTAAGTTTTGCCTAATTATGATATCCTTCCTGATCAAATTCCACTCCAAACCCTAAACTATACTCGTTCATACGATTAATAATTCGCTGGGCCTCCTCCCCTTCTGCTGGTGTAGGCTTAAAATCGTTGCGAGTGGTAACCGAACTTACCGAGCATGGAATGATGCGTATCCCATTATTTTCCTGAATCTCTCTATTTATAAATGTAAATGTCTGTTGTACTATAATGGTGTCTTTGTCCTCAGGATTACGATTTGCTCCAAAACAAAAGTTACCCAAGCTATATATAATATATTTTCCTTTATATTCTTCAATTCCTTGTAAAACATGTGGATGATGTCCAATTACTACGTCCACACCCCAATCAATACATTTACGACCTAAAGTGGTTTGGTATTCCTCTGGGTAATTCTCTCTTTCTATACCCCAGTGACAGCAAGCTAAAATCAAATCTATATCTTTATCTTTCAAGGTTTCTATTCCACTTTGGATAAACTTCTCTACTCCAGCTCCCCAAGCAAGTTCATTCACTGAAATAATACCAATGGAAATATCCTTTGTCTCGTAGATGCCAATGTTATCATCATATGCATAAACAATTCCCGCCTTGGTAACTGCCTCAACAGTATCATCACTTCCCCTTTGACCAAAATCCAATCTATGATTGTTTGCCATACTTACAGCTTCAATACTTCCTGGGTTCATAAGGTAAGCATAATTTGGATCTCCCTTAAGATAATATGATTTACCTTCAATCATCTCCTCGGAAAAAGTCAGAACCCCTTCCAAATTCACTATCGTCATATCATCGTTTTTAAAAATATCACTTACATTTTCGAAAAAGTATGCTTCATCTTCAGCCTCATCATATGCTTTTCTAAAAGAATTATAATAATCTTGATCCTGATGTGTGCCCAAAGTCACATCACCCGCCATAGATATCGTTATTGTTACAACCTCATCTTCTATCGTTTCCTCTTCTGTCGTTTCATGGGACGCCATTTGATGCTGTTCTTTATCCACAAAATTTTCTGTTTCTGGAACAATATCCACTACCTTCTGTAAAGAATCCCCAACCGGTACAGGTACCATAACTTCAGTATCATCCCCACATGCAACCAGCCCCGTGAGAAGAATCAACAAACACATCAAAAAACACGTCCTACCCAATTTTCCCATAATAATCCCCTCCTTTCTAGCACCTACAAACTTTGGCGCCGCAGGCACAAAGTTACACACGAATATAAATTATCACTCTGTCTCACACTAGTATACCATTATACCAGAAGAAAGTTAAAAAGAATTGACAAACCCCCTTATATTTAATAGAATTTCAGTATCATGTTTACCAATAAAATGATTAAGAAAGGATTTTAATTAAATGGAAAAGTTTTTTAAGTTAAAAGAGAGTGGCACTACCGTTATGACAGAATTCAATGCTGGGTTAACTACGTTTTTTGCAATGTCCTATATTATTATCGTTAATCCCAACATCCTTAGCCAGGCAGGTATGGAATGGGGTGCTGTATTTTTGGCAACTATTATTTCCGCAGTTATTGGTACTTTAATTATGGGGCTTGTTGCTAACGTTCCTTACGCCCAAGCACCAGGTATGGGATTAAATGCTTTCTTTGTATACACAGTATGTTTTGGACTTAAGTTTACTTGGCAAGAAGCACTAACAATGGTCTTTATTTGTGGCGTACTTAATATATTTATTACCGTTACTAAAGTACGTAAATATATTATTAAAGCAATTCCTGTTAGCCTACAGACTGCAATTGGAGGTGGTATTGGTATCTTTGTAGCATATATCGGTCTGCTAAATGTAGGATTTATCAACTTCGATGCAGGGGTTCCTGCTATATCCACTTTAAATCAAGCTTCTTTCGGTGTGTTTCTAATTGGGTTGTTTATAATTGTTATATTGCACTTATTAAAAGTAAAAGGTGCGATTTTAATTGGTATTATTGCAAGTACATTAATTGGTATCCCTTTTGGTGTAACCACAATGTCAGAATCAGTGAGTTTTACTGAAGCACTGTCAGTTCTACCAACTACCTTCGGTGTTATTTTTACAAAAGCAGGGTTTGGTTCATTGTTTACTGATTTATCAAAGCTTCCTCTAGTACTGATTACTATTTTTTCTTTTAGTCTTTCCGATACCTTTGATACTATTGGGACTTTTATTGGTACTGGTCGTCGTACAGGCATTTTTAGTGAGGAAGATGAGAAATCTATGGATACTAATTCAGGTTTTAAGTCTAAAATGGACAAGGCATTATTTGCAGATGCTACCGCAACCTCTATTGGCGCAATCGTTGGTACCTCTAACACCACTACTTATGTGGAAAGCTCTGCTGGTATTGAAGCAGGTGGACGTACTGGTTTAACTAGTGTGGTTGTTGCTATCTGTTTTATAATAAGTGCTTTCTTATCTAACTTTGTTAGCGCAATTCCCTCTGCTGCTACCGCACCTGCATTGGTTGTTGTTGGTATTATGATGCTTGCCGCTTTCAAAGATATTAACTGGGATGATTTTTCAGAAGCACTTCCCGCTTTCTTCGCTGGAATTTTTATGGCTCTTTGCTATAGTATCTCTGATGGTATTGCAACTGGATTTATTTTCTACTGCATTACCAAAGTATGTAAAAAACAAGCAAAAGATGTTCATCCCATTCTTTGGGGTGCAACAATATTATTTATTGTGAACTTTATTTTAAAGGCGATTACAGCTGGAAGTCTTTCATAATTAATTCAATATTTTCCATTAAAAATGACACGTTTAAAAACGTGTCATTTTTTATATATATACCCTTCCACAACGTAGCAATTATAATAAAATTGCTATAAATATATATATTTTAGTAATATGTATATTTTGCATCATTGTAACATATATTATTTGTCTGAGATAGTATAATAACATAAAATTTATGATTATTTCCATATCTCAGTAAGATATTATAAGCTTATGGGAGGTGATTTTTTGAATATTGATGCCCAGTTTGTTCGGAACAGAATAACAAATCTTAGAATCAATAAAGGTGTTTCTGAATATCAAATGAGTTATGACTTAGGACATAGCAGAGGCTATATTTATAATATATCTTCTGGAAAATCCCTGCCGCCCCTTACAGAGCTATTTTCAATCTGTGATTATTTTGATATTACATTATCAGACTTCTTTAATGTCAATATTGAAAATCCAGCTCTATATGTGAAAGCTCAAAAGCAAATTTTGGAATTAAATGACAATGACTTGCAACTTATAATAGATTTAATGAAGCGGTTAAACAAAAAATAATCCTACAATTACACGGTAGGATTATTTTTTTAACTACTCCTAAATTTATCACTGAATCTCTTTCTGGATTTCTCCATAAATATTTTCTCTGATAAATTGGTTGTTTTTCTCAAAGTCTACTTCCAACACAGACATACCTCTAATAGATGCGTTCTTATAGCTTCCTTCTATCGGAATACTATTCTGAATCAAATCGTAAGTCAACAGCTTACCCACCTGCAAGCTCAACCCTAATATCTCGCCTTCTGTTAAATTAGTAATTAAATTAGGCAATATGCCATTCATTAAATCACCCATATTAGTTAGCACAGCCTTAGGAACTTGATTAAATACTTGCTCCAGTACTTTTCTCTGCCTTTCTGTTCTTCCAAAATCCGACCCAATATAACGATTCCTACAGTATGCCAATGCCTGTGGACCATTTAGATGTACCATTCCTGCTTGAGAGGTGTCCATATAGTCCGTACCTTCTGGTTTACCCTCTAGCATATTGTACTCTACCAAATATCCATTTACGTACTCTAATTCCGCAGTAGTTAACTCTAAGTCCACTCCCCCCACTGAATCTATTAAATTGGCAAACGCTTGGAAGTTAACTAACGCATAGCGATTCACTTCAATATCAAAGTTTTGCTCTATAGTCTGTAATAATAATTCCGGTCCGCCATAAGAAAAGGCTGCATTTAGCCGGTTCCCTTTATACCCAGGAATATCAACATACATGTCACGTAGCAAAGAAGTCATATATATAGTCTTAGTCTTGTTACTGATAGATAGTAAAATCATAGCATCTGAGCGACCATCTTCCCCCTGCTTTCTAGAGTCATTACCAATTAAAAGTATATTGGTAACACCTTCTTCCGTAATTGGTGAAGTTGTCATGCCATCAATCTCTTCATAAATCACTTTTCCATACATATAATTAATAAGGTAATACCAACCGGCTGCCAATAATGCTAATAAAATTATAAGTATAATTAATACTTTTTTAAATTTACTTTTCTTCTTTTTTCTAGGTTTTTTACTATCACCACTAGTGGCTTTCTTATTATTACGTTTCATAGAATACTCTTCTTCCAGTTCTTGTTCTTCCAGTTCTTTTTCTTTTTCACTATCTTTTATTGGAAGAGGAATATTTAAAATAGTTGCATTGCTCTTATGGGGATTCCCATCTTTTTGCAACATATCTAACTTTATTTCATCTTCGTTTCCATTGTTTGTCTTTTTATATCCATCAACTTCTTTTTCTAGAAATTGCTCTAACCCTCTTTGGATTTGCTCCATTTCATTAATAGAATCCTTGCTCATTTTTACTCCCTTCTATTAATTGTTATTATCTATTATGCTACAGCATCAAATCTATATACAACACAATTTTTGTTTTGTATATAGATTTGGCTAATATTATCGCATACTGATAAATGACTGTCAACAAACCAAAAAACACTACAACATATTAAATTACTGTTGTAGTGTTTCTTATTATAATTATTATTTATATAAATTACAATTTAAATTTAGCAATAACTACTTGTAGCTGTTTTGCAATTGCATTCAATTGCTCTGCTGAAGTTGCTACCCCTTCCATTGTGCTGTTTACTTGTTCTGCTGAAGCCGTAACTTCTTCAGACGCTGCTGCTGATTGTTCGGAGATGTAAGCGATGCTTTCCATGCTGCTCACTACAGTAGTTTTATTATTTACCATATTGTCATTTAACTCGCCAATCTTAGCTAGACCTTGTAGCAAGTCATTAACAGATGTGGAAATTTGATTGAATAAATTCCTTGTTCCTTCAATTGCATCTGCTTGCTGCTCTTGTAGTGTTTGGCTTTCATCCATATTGTTATTAACTGATTCAGATTTACCAGAAATTTCTATAATAATATCCTTAATTTCATCCGTTGAAACCTTTGATTGATCCGCCAACTTACGAATCTCATCAGCTACTACTGCAAAGCCTCGTCCAGATTCGCCTGCACGCGCTGCTTCAATTGAAGCATTCAAGGACAAGAGGTTGGTCTGCTCTGTAATATCAGCAATGGCATTTGAAATGAAGTTAATCTTCTCAATACTAGTTAACATCTCTTCAATCATAGCACTTGATGTATGAGAGTTTTCTTTTACATGATTAGATTTTTCTACTAATTCTTCTACTACCACAATACCTTGGGCACTAAGATCATTTGCTTCTTTGGACATTTGGTTAATATTCTCTACATAATCCTTAGTCTCTTCTAAGCTTTGTGCCAATTTCTCTACTTCTATATTAGCTTCTTGAGTACTTTGTGCCTGCTCTGTTGCGCCTGTAGCCACACTATGAATAGCAAGGGATACTTGCTGTGTAGTCTCTTTTGTATTACTAGATACTTCGGAGATATCAGATGCAACATTCAAGATATCAGTAAATCTATCTTCTACTTCTTTAATCAATTGAGATACTGCATCCACCATGTCATTAAAGTTAGATTCCAATACTCCTAACTCATCTCTTCTACTTACTTTTATACGACCTGTAAAATCACCTTCTGCAATTCTGCCGGTAGCAACCTGTAATCTCTTAATCGCCCTAGAAAGTGAAAGTGCTACGAATACCGCAATAATAATACCAATCACTGCACCTATTAATGCACCAATCAATGTTGATACAGATAACTGTGCTTGGCTAGGTGCATTTTCCATATCACTGTCAATCATACCAATAAGCTTCCATCCTGTAATATCGTCTTCCAGAATAGTTATCAAATATCTATTACCATCAATTTGTTCTTCATATGAATTAGATTTTTCTGCTTCTTCCACCTCAGAACTAGCTAAAAAATCATTCCAGAATTGAGTTCCAGATACCGTTTCAGCAATTGCATTATTTCTGTCATTGTCTACTAGAATATTACCTTCTCCATCTACAAGTAATACAAAACCAGTATTTAATAGTTGAATGCCTTGTACATATTCTTCAAAAGATACAAAATCAATATCTAGTCCCACTGCACCTACATTCAAATCATCTTGCTTAATCTCTTGTGATACAGTTACTATTTTCTTACCAGTCTCTGCATCAATATAAGGTTCTGTGAAAGTAGAAAAGATACTATGTCTTTTGGCACTGCCAATACATTTTTGATACCACTCTTCAGATGACTTATCAATCCCTTTTTCTAAGCTGTTGTTAGACCTAGTTCTCATCTTACCGTCTACCTCTTCCTGGTATAGACTAGTGTTTAAAAGATATCCACTAGAGGTAGCATAATAGCATCTAACAGGATTGTCTATTACCTTTTGTGATGCTACTAATGAATCATGAACCGCTTTTACATTCGTATCAAAATCACCCTCATCCTCTAGATGTTTAACTTCTTGTTTACGTGTTAATAAATCTACAGGGACGCTCAATGTCTTCATATAGGTTTGAAAGCCTTTTAATGTTTCATCCAGCGTCTGTTGACTAGTCAGCTTCATATTGTTCTCTAACATTGTCGTTACGCTTGTATTAACAAGCACAGCATTAATTGTCATAGAAATGATAATTACTACAAGAAAATAAGCAATTAATTTTACCTTAATTGTAATTCCTTTCATTTTAAATCTCCTTTTTCATTGGTAAACTCATTAGTAAACTATAATATAATATTTATCGACGGGTTACGCAAAATAATTAAGAACTATGCGAATAATTCTACACTATTTTTAAGAATAGAAAAACCCTTGTATAATAATCAAGGGTTTTGATATCCTCTATAAGCGCGAGACGGGGATCGAACCCGCGACCCCCTCCTTGGCAAGGAGGTGCTCCACCGCTGAGCCACTCGCGCATAACTGGTAACTAGTCTTTGTTTGACCCGAACTTGCACTATTATAATCAATTTATAAATATTTGTCAATTCCTTTTTTAATATTTATTTAAAAATCCCTCCTGATTAAAGGGGGATTTTTATAAATATATTATATTTCCTGTGTGGAAACATTAGATTACAATTCTTCTGCCACATTCCATGCACATTTGTGAATCAGGTTCTACCACCGCTCCACATACACATTCTATGACATCTGCAGGTTTAGCCTGTAAACGATCCTCCTTGGCGGTACTTTTGCCGCAAGCAGGACAGAACTTAGCTCCTTTTTGTAGTTTTGCGCCACACTCACATATATTAGAGTTTATAGCAATTTCTATTTCTAATTTCTCTATTTCGGTGTTTAGTGTTTCAATCTTATTACAAAATGGCTCAATTGTCTCCAAGTTCATTTTATCAGCTAAGTATAAATCAAACACCTCCATCCCAATAAACTCGTACATTTTAGCTTTCTCAGCAATGAGTTGTTTTATTTTCTTCTGCTGTCCTGATACCGAAGTCTTATCAGAAACGCCGTCCTTTAATAAACCGGAAACATTTCCTGTTTGTTCTTTTATATTATTAAATAAATTGCCTAGTGCCATACTAAATCTCCATTCTGGTAAAGTAAAAATGCTCTATTTATTGGTCCATAACCATATCAATTAAGGGTTTATATTTCATGAAATATTTCGTATTCATTTTATTTAGATGGATAGTAAGCCACTCGGCATATGCATCTTGTAATTCCGATTTTCTGCTTAAAATCTCACCATATATTACAGACATATCTTGTTCAAGCTTACGAATCATAGTGTTTTTTATAATAAGTGAAAGAATAACATAGTATATCATCCATATTGCAATTGTTACTAATCCAACAACTATATCAATTATAATTTTGAAAGGATTTATGGGGGCAGTGGTAAATTTTATTTTTTCAACTGCTGACGCTCCACTATTAACAATAATATCTGTTAATTGGCCATTCGCGTCAAGTTGACTTGTGATAGCTTCAGATACTTCTTTTTTAGCCGCATTTTCTGCTACATTTGATATAATACTTTTGCCTGCTAAAAACAAAACCATAAGAACTATTGGAAGAATAATTCCTAATAATAATTTTTTTAATTTAAAATGATTAATTATCTTATCGGACTTATTAAATATCTCAATTTGTACGTCATTTAACATGCTAGTTTCTATATGGATATTATTAGCTTTCGCTATAAATACAGAATTATCAGCATCGCTATTGTTCTCTATATGATGGTAAATATCTTTGGGTCTAACCCCTTCTTCAACGAAAAAATTCTTTAGTCTTTTATCGTAGCTATTATACGTTTCAGTAGCCTCTTCTGTAAATTCAAGGGTATACTTTTTAAGTCCTGCATTAAATCGATACTCTAGTCCATTAAAAAACATTTTTAATCTATCTCTATTTTTTAATTCTTTAAAATGCGCCTTAGCATGTTGTAGCTCTGATATTTCCCTATATAAATCATCAACCACCTTAATAGAATCTTCTTTATAACGCTGAACTAAGACCAAGTTTGTGTTGTGTGCCGATTCTGCTATTTTCATAAATCTAGTTTGAAACCCACTCATACTACTCCCACCTCTTTTTCTAGTTTTTCAAGTCTTTCTGCTATTTGGGGCACTCTGTCCTGATCAATGTAAGTAGCCCTTCGAAACTCAAGAAATGTCCTATCTAATGATTTTAGCTCGTTATCAAAAATGAGTTTAATACTTTCAGTAATATGTTCCTGCATAGCTAATTTAGATTTATTAATTTCATCAGTAAACTCCTTAATACAAGCTTGAACATCCTTCTCAAAGCTATCAGAATAAATAGCTGCACTGAGCTTAGAGGCAATGACTGCAATAATAATTCCACTAATAGCAAACGCTGCTATACCAGCAATAATGGGCAAACCGCCAAGGGAAGCTGCCGCCATACTCATTGCCTTTGCTGCCATAACACCTCCTGCTTTTGCTGCCGTATCTACTGCCACAATACCTGCGGCCGTAGCCATACCTGCGGCAACTGATACCCCTCCCGCTCCAACAATTGTGGAAACAGCTGTAGTTGTATATCTTTTTGCATCATATTTCTTACGTGCTTGCCAAATGCTGTTAAATAGATCCTCGGAAGCATTGTACAAGCTCTTATTATAAACAGTAAGCTCGTTAATTTTATTGTTTATATCCTTTGCGATAATATTCTTGCTAGTGGACAACGTTCCATAAAAAGTATCTTCCACCGATATTAAGACTTCTCTATCTGATAAATATGAGGAAGCGGTTTCAAACACATACTCCGCATCTACTAAATAACTTCGTATTGCACTTTGCGTTTTTCTGTCAACTGTTTTTTCCATAGCCTCTTTATAACTGTCATTTATTGTAGTCAACCATAGCTCAAAATCTTCCTTCTTTTTAAAGCGTTTCTTAATAACCGTTGGATCAAGACGCCTTACAATCTCATCCCCATAATTATCAACAGCTACGTCTATTTCCCGCATAAGAGAGGAAAGAAGCCCCTCAACTTTAACTTCATGTTCCTTACGGAATCCATCTATTTTTAGATTTATCTTATGGACTATTTCTGTATCTGTTAACAACTGTTGCTGTCGCTTTTTAAAGGAAGTAGATACTGCGGAAACAGTTTTCTTCACAAACTCTATTTCTTTTTCTTTATTAACGGTGTTGTCTGATTCTGTCAATTGTGTTAAATGGTAGTCAATTTCTTTTTTAACTTCAACAGCATCTGTATCCTTAGTTACTTCCTTTAGTCCAAAAAGCATAGTTTCCAAAGACATTTCATTATTCATAATGTATTCCTCCCAATCCTCATTTGTAAAATTCCTTACTATACATCGTTAAAAGTTCAAAAATGATGTCTTTATATGTAAGAATCGTACTATTTTGGTTACATTCCATATTTATAAACCTTATTTTCAATAGAGGGTCACTAATATTACTGTTTACTTTTGACAAAATAGGCATCATATTCATAAAACGAAAGCTCTCTTCTCGATAATCTGATACTGATTTATTATATTTTTTGATAATTACTTTCAAAAAAGAACTTCTATCTTCTTCTATTTTCCTTTCAAACGACGCTTCTCTTTGTGATTTAGTAATATTTGACTTTATATATTCATCATATTTAACAAACGCTTCATAAAGTTGTTGAAAATCAGATTCAATATAAGTTTTTAGAACCAAATAAGGATGTACTAACTTACTTAAATACTCATTGATTTTGTCTTGTTCCACATCATTAATCGAATAAAATTTTTCTATAAATTCCCACTCATTAAATCTAAGATTAAATAATAAATCCCATTCTTCTGCTAATAAATATAAATTTTCAATAGAAAAATCCTCTAGCAGTATTTTAAGTTCATTTACATTTAGTGCTTCATTTGAAATTTGGTTATTTCTATTTTCTATCCCTTTATTCCTATCCATATAAACGGAGTAAAATATGTTTAATAAAGCAACTGTACATCTTGACATATTCTTGTCTATCAAGTCAAATTTCTTGAAAAGTTCTATATGTTCATAATTTAATTTACTATATTTTTCATTCAGAATTTCTTTCTCCATTAACGCAAAAAAGTCATCTTTCATTTTAAGATTATTTTTAAATCCTACACTTCTTGCTCTCTGAAATGTTCTTTCCGAAGTATATAATAAATCTACTATATCCTTGATTTTCATATTAGATAACGATATTAGCTTTTTGATATACTCGCTTTCATCACAAATCATTTCATCCATAAATTCATCTAGCCCATCGCGCATAATAGTTTCCTTTCTTCATTGGTTTTATGACATAATTGAATTATACCATTCTAATTTTCATATAAGCGGTCATTATTTTCCATATTTTGACCGTTTTTACATTTTATTGTAATTATTTATATTTGCACACAAAAAAATCAACATATTTCAGTTGATTTTCAATAAACGTTTTATTAATTTATAATTTACATTATATAAAGCGGGTGATGGGAATCGAACCCACGTATCTAGCTTGGAAGGCTAGTGTTCTACCATTGAACTACACCCGCATTGCAACATTAATTATTCTACAGCGAAAGGCTTTACATGTCAAGAGTTTTATCCCCTTTTTAGAAGAGTTTTTCAACCACTGCCGCAGACGCTTTCTCATTGTTTAATATACATTCTTCCGAATTTCTTTCATAATATCCCTGATATAATAAATCAATTAAATATAATTGTCCTAATTTTGCAGACATAGAACCACCATCCAAGGGACCTTCTTTGGCACCACACAATAATACCGCATCACAGTAAGCTGTTAAGGGTGATTTTTGAAAGTGAGAAATAGCAACTACGTTTGCACCAGCTTGTTTTGCCAGCTTTGCCACTTGGATATTATCCTTAGTTGCTCCTGAATAAGAAATAATAAATACCAAATCCTTTTCTGTTGTCATAGATGCAATTACCGCTTGCATATGTGGGTCTTCCACACAATTTACTTTACTGGTAATTCGTAAAAATTTATTTCTAGCTTCTTCTGCAACCAAAAGACTATCCCCTATGCCAAAGAAGTACACTCTCTGAGCATTGGACAATAATTTTAGTACATTCTCAATTTCTTTCTTATTTAATAGCATACATGTTTCTTGAATTGCACTCATATGGATTTCCATAACTCTTTGTGCTAATCCTTCTATAGAATCATTTGCTCCACCCACCTTACGACGTAGCTTAGATTCCATGCTGGCACTCCCCTGGCTAAGAGATAATTTCATTTTAAATTCCTGATATCCATCTAACTCTAACGTTCTACAAAAACGATATACGCTAGTATCTCCCACCTTACATGCATCTGCCAAATCTGTAATGGACATAAAAGGAACCTCTTCCTTATGCTCTAAGCAATAGTCAGCCACCTTTTTTTCAGCTTTTGTAAATTGATTATATACAGATTGTATTTTAAGAATTAAATTCATATCCTGCATAACATCCTCCACTAAATCAACGTGTGAAGAATGGCTCGTGAGAGACATTCTTCCGTGTGAGACTTGGTAATTCTTAAGTGGCGTCTTTTGACACTTTAGAATTTCTTCTCACACTATTATATCAGAAAAACTTTTAATTTGGTTGGAAATATTTTTTATTTTAAATAAAATAAAAAAAGATATTTTTATTATCTATTGTTTTTATAGAAATAGAGTGTTATAGTAAACATACAAAAACTATTGAAGATTCATAAATTAATCAAAAGGAGTTATTAGTTATGACAATATACCAAGTGAAAAACTATGAGGAATTAAGCAGAAAGTCAGCTACTATTATTGCTGCACAAATTACATTAAAGCCCAACTCTGTATTGGGTTTGGCAACTGGATCCACCCCAGTAGGCACCTACAAAAACTTAATTGAATGGTGTAACAACAAAGATGTGGATTTCTCAAAAATTACCAGTATTAATCTTGATGAGTATAAGGGTGTAGATGGCAATCATGATCAAAGCTATCGTTATTTTATGAATCAGAATCTTTTTAATCATATAAATATTAATAAAGATAATACCCATGTGCCAAATGGTTTAGTCGCAGATGGTGAGAAAGAATGTGCTCGCTATAATGAACTGATTGAATCTGTGGGCGGAATCGACTTGCAGCTATTAGGAATTGGTGGGAATGGACATATTGGCTTTAACGAACCAGATGATTCTTTTATCAAAGATACACATCTTGTTACGTTGGCTGAAGAAACCCGTCAAGCAAATGCTCGCTTTTTTGAATCAATAGATGAAGTACCAACCCAAGCATATACTATGGGAATTCAAAATATTATGTCAGCAAAGCAAATCCTTTTATTAGCAAACGGAGAAGGAAAAGCAAAAGCATTATATGATTCTTTCTTTGGTCCTATTACTCCACAAGTACCAGCTTCCATCCTACAACTACATAGTAATGTAACCATTATTGCTGATGATGCTGCATTATCTCTTATTCGTGAAAAAGGATTATTATTATGATAATTAAAAATGGATTGGTCTTTGAAGAAGATACTTCCTTTACTTCTAGAGATCTATTTATTGAAAACCATAAAATTGTAAATAATATAGAACAAGTTACTGATAGAACCGAAGTTGATGCTACTGGACTTTACGTAATTCCAGGCTTAATTGATGTGCATAGTCATGGAGCATGCGGTTGCGATTTTTCAGATGCTGACATTGCAGGACTTCGTACCATTTTAAAATATCAACGTTCCAAAGGTATTACTTCTTATTGTCCAACTTCTATGACATTACCCAAAGAACGTTTACTGAATATTTTTGCTACCGTTTTGGAGGTAGGAGAAGATTCTGAGTTGGCAAATGTCGCAGGTATCAATATGGAAGGCCCTTTTCTAGATGCGCCAAAAAAAGGAGCCCATGTAGAAGAAAATATTATTCCACCTGATGTTTCTTTTTTCAGAGAATGTAATGCAAGATGTAATGAACTGATTAAATTAGTTACTTTAGCGCCTAATGTAGACGGAGCACTTTCCTTTATACAAGAACTTCATAAGGAAACAAATATTTCCCTTGGGCATACCTCTGCTGGTTATACTATTTCCAAGGCCGCCTTTGATGCCGGTGCTAATCACGTCACTCACCTATATAATGCCATGATGCCTTTAGGCCATAGAGATCCCGGCTTAATTGGAGCTGCGGCAGAATCCCCTCATTGTATGGTGGAGCTGATTTGTGATGGCATCCATATTCACGAAAGTATGGTGCGGGCTACCTTTCAACTCTTTAAAAACCGAGTGGTCCTAATAAGTGACTCTATGCGAGCTACTGGAATGGAAAATGGAACCTATGATTTAGGTGGTCAGCAAGTAACCGTAGTAGGCAAATTAGCCACTTTGGAAGATGGTACGATTGCAGGCTCTGCTACTAATTTGTATGACTGTATGCGTACTGCAATATCCTTTGGTATTCCAAAAGGAGAGGCCATTGCAGCTGTTACCATGAATCCAGCCAAGAGCATTGGCATCTTTGATGCAGTAGGCTCTCTAACAGCTGGGAAACGTGGAGATATACTTCTTGTAGATGCAGATATGAATCTGAAGCAAGTCATATCATAATAATCCATAATTATACTTTTAAAATCTCTCATATTTGATATAAAAAACAGACAAAGATATAAGGCGATTTATTAAGCAATCCTCCCAACCTTTCTTTGTCTGTTTTTATGTTTCAAAACCCACGCGGTCATAATATTTCAGCAATAGATTTACAACCCTGTTATAGCTAATTTTACCGTCTGAAACGCCATTTGCTTTTAAGGTCATGTCCATAAAAACGTCTGACACCTCATCTACCGTTTCTGTATTAATTAAAGCCTTTTTATTAATACGCTCCCAATCCTCCTCTGTTACAAATACATTATCCTTATGTACAACCTCTGATATTACCGGTTGCTGTGTATACCTATCCCAATCTTTTCCTACGGCTTTATAGAAATCATTATCTAAATAATATAATACACTAAGATATCCACTATATTGGATAAAAATATCATCTGAATTCACACATGCCAAAAAACTAATGAAATTAGCTTCGTCTTCAAAAATATAACCTCTCAAATGGCTCAGCTCATGGCATATCGTTGCAGGTTTATTCAAAATGCCCATAATCTTATTATAATTGGCTTCCATAGAAAATGGGAAGTAATAGCCTTGTATGTATTGTTGACTAAAAAAATCTGAGCTTGCTAATTCCTTTGGAGAAGGATAAAAACCCTTTAAACGGCCATAAGTTTTGCCTAACTCTTGCATGCACTCTATAGACTTTACCTCCACATCCTCCTCATATACAACAGTACCTTTAGAATCTCTCTCCATTAAAAGGGCCAATTGATTACATTTCTCTACTACATAATTACGAACCTCCAATAATTCATCCAAACTATATGATTGCCCTACGCTTACATATTCATCTTGCACATTATCACCAAAGGCTGTTGTTTGAAAATAAGTTTCTGAAAAGGTTGATGCATGGTATAAGATAAAGCAATTTAATGTCATAATTAGAGATACAATGAGAGCAACCCATGCAATAAACAAATAATAGCCTTTTATCATTCTTTTTATATAAGGGGATGAAATAATTTCTTTTACTGCTCCTTTTTTACAAATACTCTTTTTACACCATATCAGTAAAAGGGAAATGCTTAACACAATTGTAAGTAGTAATAAAAGTACCCCTATTAGAAGCATAATTTCACCAACAGAAAAGGGGAATAGACCTGTAAATCTTCCATAGGTATTCACCCATATGGGAAATATATAAGTCAAATAAGCATCGCAAAAAGCCGTACTATTCCATGCTATTATATTAAGCAGGATTATTACGGCTACAATGCTCATGTATATTATTAAATGTTTACTTTTTTTAACATACAATTTTATTTTCCTATCTTGATTCGTTTCTTTTTCCAAATTCCCATCTTATATAAAATATATAAAATCAAGGAAGATATTGCGTTACTCACTACAACAGAGTACCAAATACTTCTTACTCCCATATGCAATACACTTTCGCAGAACCACAAGGTAACAAAACGGAATACCCATAATCTAGTAGCATCTACTGCCATCGTTACCTCTGTATGACCAGTTCCCTGAAATAAACCTGAGGTTGCATTATATACACCATTTGTAAAGCACCAGAGGGCGAGAATGCTTAAAAAGTCTGCTGCCATAGCGATAACCGCACTATCATCAGAGAATATCTTTACAATAGCTGTAGAAATTACACCTCTGGATAGAATCAATCCGCCCACAAAAAGGAAAATAACTGCCATAATCATGGAAATCTTATATCCCTTTTCTGCTCTGTCTTCCTGACCTGCTCCAACATTTTGACCTACTATTGTTGCCGTTGCAGAGCCAATTCCATTAGAAGGAAGAGAAATCAATCCGTTTACTTTATTGCCAATACCATACGCTGCCATTGCTTGTGCACCATAGGCATACACATTCTTACTCATTAACAAAAAACCAAATTGCATGGTACTTCCACCAATTGCAGTTGGAAGACCTATACTTAATATCATCTTCAATTTATCTTTTTGAATCTTCATAAATTTTCTGTCTAAGCATACTTCTTTTTTCTTATCACACATAATAACAAAGGCTATAACTGCTGGTATTGCTTTGGCAAGTACTGTCGCTAAGGCTGCCCCTGCTACACCCATGTTAAAAGTAATCATCAAAAGAGGATCCAGAACCATATTAATGGTAATACCAACTAAGTTCAGTAACATAGGTCGAACAGTATCTCCCTGAGCCTGATTGGTACCTGCAAAGATGTTCACCATAAATAGAAATGGCATATCCCAAATTACAATACTAAGGTAGGTTATACTATGTGTATAAGTTGCTCCATCTGCTCCCAACCATCCCACAATAGAGGGGGTTGCCACAAAACAGACAAAAGCACATGTTAAGGCAAATATCATGGCACACTTGAAAATCTGATTGGCCATAGACTTTGCATTTTCCACTTCCTTAGCACCAATATATTGGGCAATTAAAACAGCTCCCGCCACAGTAATACCACTACCAAAGCTTACAATAATACTTTGAACTGGGGATATGAGATTAATAGCGGCCAACTCTTCCGTGCCAATTTTACCTAACCAATAAGTGTCTGTTAAGTTATACATTGTTTGTAGGAAGCTGTTGATAACTACTGGAATTGCCAATGTCAAAATTGCTTTTAACATATTACCTTGTAGGATTAATTGTTGATTTATTTTTTTGTTTGTTTTTTTATTTTGTATTGTTTTCATAACCCTATTCTATATCAATTATTCAGCGCTTTCTACTGATATGTTGGGTTTGATTGATTATAGTACTGATTATTTGTGATTTATTTATTCATAAGACATATGCTCAGAATATTCTTTCCAAATGTTACAAATCCAAGTTTTTCCCTGATTAAAAATTATTTCTTCCCCTTTATCATCATAGAACATATTGGCTTCTGTATCACTATTGCGCTTCCAGGTTCCCTTAATTGCTTTTCCCCCAGTAAACACAATGGCGTCACCTTCCCCATGCACTCCAAAAGCAAGATAATCTTGTTCGTTTCTTACTTCCCCATGGCAAATTTTAAATATTACATTACTTACAGTAAGATGCTCACCATTCATCTCATCCTTATGAGCACTTCCGAATTGGTAGCGATAATACAAACCGTCCTTTTCATCATATTCAAAATAAGGTTTTGCATTTCCATATCCACCACCATTTGTGGTTGTTCCTCCAGGGTATATTATAGTAGCATCAGGATATTCTTCGTATTTTGAGGCACGTGGTTCTTTCGCAAAGGTAAATGCCTGCTCAAATGTATCGCGATATTCCTTCTCATATCCCAATCTTTCTATCGCCTTGTTATATCCGTTAATAAACATATATCCAGTATACTCTTGTTTATATCCACTTCTAGTAATATTATCAAAAGCTTCTACGGCTGGTTTGGATATACCTTTCACCGCTTGGCTCACATTATCAATTCTATCACTGTTAATTAAATCCGCAACAAAAGGTACTGCAAGTCCCCAGTTACAATAAATGGAATCGTATGGCATAGCCTCATATACATAATAGTCACGGCTACTTCGGATAGGTCCTATATGATCTAAATCATCATAATCTTCTATAAATGCCATTAAACGAGTGATACGTCCCTCCACTGGTGCCTCATATATTATACTAGCCGCAGATATTCCATATTGTGGCATTGCTCCCTTATTGTTAGGAATCATAACTGCCATACTACGCCTTTTCACAATCTTCTCGTCTTTCCATTCTCCAGTAAGATAGCTTTGCATCTTACCGTCCACTACTTCTCTATCTGTAATAACAAAACTCTCTACCTCTTCTTCTGTTTCTGTTTCTTGAGTATCTTCTATCAAAATAGTCTCTGGTTCAACAGTTACCAGCTCCACTGGTTCCTTATCAGAACCACATCCAGTCATAATAATTAAAGTCAATAAAATAGTTGTTAAAATTTTCTTATTCATAGAATCTCCTTTATTACCATAATCAATATTATTGTATCTCCAATTACCGACATTTGTCTAGTAAATACGTCATTTTTTTCATAGAAGTTTTTTACATTTATTGTACAATTTTACCAATTTTTTCTTCTCTTTATAGAATAAAAAAAGGACATTACTTAATGTATATAAGCAATATCCTTCTTATTTATAATTATGTAATTACTTTCTACGACCTGCTCCGCTTGAGCCACGACCCGCTCCACTTGAACGACCTGCTCCGCTTCCACTTCGAGTGCTTCCACCACCGCCACTACTTACGCCAGTACTACGGCCACTGCTACGACTTGGTGAAGGCGATGCACTTCTACTAGGCGCAGAACGCCCTACACTGCTTCCCCTAGAAGATGGTCCTGGTCCCAGTCCTCCTGGTCCACGATGAGGACCTCCTCCACCAAAGGAGCTTCGATGCCCATGATGGTGATGACGTGGTGGAGGTGGTGGCATGTGATGATGGTGCCTACGCCTCCTCCTTCCATATCCGCTTCCGTATGAATAGGAATCATAACTAGTTGTACTTCGACGACCTCGCCCCCTATTTGAGAAAGCATAAATTGCCAATAATGCTATAAACACAATAGCAATAAGTATGCATTTTCCAATAACCTCGCTAACAGCTTCTTCGTCTATATCAAACTTTTTCTCTGAGTTAATCTTAACTGGATTCTTATCATAATAAGTATCTAAAACACTATAAAATGAAGCAAATGCCGCCTTTACTCCGCCTTCATAATCCTTTTGTGCAAAATAAGGCTCCAATTTCTCATCCAATATGTTTTGAATCACCAATTCCCCATTTATTAAATAGCTCTGCAGTATATTCATCATAAGGTTCTCCATCTGAACTATTCATTGTTACTACAACAATTTGAGCACCTGACTTTTCTACAAGATCATAATTCTTATTCTTAATTGCTGTTTCAGTTTCATCTGACAGCACCTCTGCAAAATCATTAACATAGAAGCCATCTGTAGCCTCTGGGATTGCTGCCTTTACATGAATTGGATTTAATAGCAAAACCAATAAAATTGCAATAATGCAAAACCATCCCCGTGACCATTTTTTGTCTACACCCACACTCATTTATCTTTAGCCCTCCACATTACTATTCTCTGATGATAGAGAACCGATTCTAATTGAAATTATTGTACTATTTAATTGTGTTATCGTCAAGAAATGAAGTCGAAAATTCAGTGTATCTGGTCATGATATGCATTAAACCACTCATACATTGCCCTAACGATTGGCCTTAAATCTTTTCCCATCTCAGACATAGAATACTCTACTTTAGGAGGAATTTTCTGATATTCTTTACGAATAATCAGACCATCTTTTTCTAATTCTTTCAATTGTGTAGTTAACATTTTGTGTGTAATGGGAGTAAGTAAACCCTTTAATTCGCCGTACCTTAACACTTCATGAAATGCCAGCATATAAATAATTCTTAATTTCCATTTTCCACCAATCATTCCTACCATCATTTCAAATTTCTCATATCCAAAGTCTTGAAGATAACAAGGTTCATTTTTCATTTCGCTCTCCTTTTGGGTAGTAACACACAAAAAAGTACGTACTTTTAAGTTTTATTATACATGCTTATAATATGGTTTAAAAGGAGGAAATAAAATTGAAAATTATTATTCTAAATGGCAGTAATAGAAAGCATGGTGCAACAGCTCTAATCTTAAATGAATTATGTCAAAATCTAAAACGCTATTCTGATGTAGAAATTGATTTTGTAAATGTTGCCGACCTTAACTTAAAATATTGCGTTGGATGCTGTAAATGCTATGAAACTGGTAAATGTATATTTAATGATGACGTTGAGACATTATCCAAAAGTATAGGAAATGCAGATGGTATTATCATAGGTTCTCCTACATATGCAAGTAACGTATCTGGTCAAATAAAAGTAATTATAGACCGAGGACATTTTGTAATTGAACAATTACTGCATAACAAATACGCAATTAGTGTAAGTACTTATGAAAATTATGGTGGAAAAGATACATCTAACATATTAAACAAATTGTTATCCTATTCTGGTGCAAAAATTAGCGGCACTATTTTAGCCAAAACAGCTTTTTCTACTAACCCGTTAGAAAATATTCGTTTAAAAAATAAACTAAATATTCTATCTGACAAATTATATAATGATATAAGACAAAATCATAACTATCTATTTCAAAGTATCAAACATTTTTTAATATTCAATATAGGAATACTTCCCTTTGTCAAAAAGAAAGGGAAATCCTATGCAGGAGTTATCAAAAGGTGGGGAAGAAAGCAAATTTAGTCCATTTAAATATTTGTTTCCTTTATCAAAAAATGATATTATATATATATAATGACGTAATTGAAAGAACATACTAATGATTAAGGAGGCTAAAATATGACAAATATTTTTCTTTCAAAAACCACCTCGACAGTAGATAAAGACACAGAAGCAATTAACTTTATTAAACGTTTGACCAACATAAAAGAAGGTCGCCGTAACTTAGGTGAAGAAATGCCTGTTTTCGTATATCGCCTTTTTGAGTATACTATGCGGGAAACACTCATAGAACTATACGGAAAAGAAAAAATGGTGGAAGCTTTCCGTATGGCGGGTGAAAAATCCGGACGTGACTTAGCCATTACTTATTTAGACATGTCCGTAGATTTTGATACATTCTTATCGGACATGCAAAATCTCTTAGAAAAACTAAAAATTGGAATTTTAAGAATGGAATCTTTTAATCCAGAAACTGGTCATGCTGTTTTCACTCTAAGTGAAGATTTAAATTGCTCCGGATTTCCTGTCATGAACGAGACGGTGTGCAACTATGATGAGGGTTTTATTGCTGGTATTCTAAAAGAATACACCAATAAAAATTATGATGTTATTGAAATAGATTGTTGGGCAACTGGGGCTAGGGCGTGCCGATTTGATGCACAAATAAATAGATTTGCCTCATCGGAGGAATAAATTATGTCAGATAAAAATTCAGAAATTCTATTTCAGTATTTACGAGAGATTCTGTTTTTGTCTGATTGTAAGGAACTGGATTTAGAATTACTTTCAGACGAATTTAAAGACTTAGGTCAAGGAATGAACCTATTAAGAAAGTGGTTGGCAGAAGCTCACACCTTTGCAAATTCAATTGCCGCTGGTGATTTAATTGCAGCAAGCACTTCACCTGATAATCCTATTTGTGATTCACTGAAACAATTGAGGGCTAATTTATCTCATCTTACTTGGCAAAGCAAGCAGGTTGCTAAGGGAGATTATAGTCAGAAGGTAGCATTTTTAGGCGAATTTTCAGATTCCTTTAATCTAATGACAGCGCAGCTAAAGTATAGAGAACTTTGTCTTAAAGAGGAAGCTGTAAAAGCAGAGGAATTTTCTCATATCATGGAAGAGTCCGTTGAGCTCTTAACAAGTATCACTGATTCTGTTACTGACAGCATACTTGTATTTGGAAAAGATACTAATGAGAGTTTATTTCGAAATAAGGCTGCCATAGATTTATCTTATATAAATCCCGAACTTTATGCACTGCTGTCAAAACACCTAATTGAATGTAAACAAAAAAATAAAAACCGCCACTGGGAAGAAACATTTGAAATAGAATCTCCTTTAGCACAAAAATTTCATTTAAAAATACAATCATTTTCAATTAAATGGCATGAGCAACCACCTAATATATATTTAGTGCTAGACATTACTGAGACAAAGAAAACAGAATCACAATTCCGTGAATTGGCATATTCAGATGCTCTTACTGGTTTTTATAACCGGCATTATTTAATAAAAATATTAGAGAAAAACATTGCTGAAAAAAATGACTTTGTTATTTGCTTTATAGACCTTGATAACTTGAAATACGTCAATGACAACTTCGGCCATCCTGACGGTGATGATTATATTCAAACAGTTTCTAGAGTTTTAGGAACTTCCTTTCACCAAAATAGTTGCATCTGTCGTTTTGGCGGTGATGAATTCGTTATCATCCTTAGAAACAGCATTTTAGAATTTGCTGAAGCCCGAATGGGACAAGTCAATCAAAACCTTAAAATAATAAGCGAGTCCCAGAAATCATATCCCATGGCTATTAGTTATGGTGCTATATACGTAGATGGGAATCAAAATCTGACTCCTCAAGAATTATTAGATATGGCCGATCAAAAAATGTATATAATGAAAAAACAAAATAGAGTAAAATTATAATACAGAGCCATAGTTATTCACTATGGCTCTGTATTATAATTTGAATGCTGGCGACCGGAATCGAACCGGTACGGGAGATTAGTCCCGCAGGATTTTAAGTCCTGTGCGTCTGCCAGTTCCGCCACGCCGGCATAAGCATATTTAAATGCTAGTGGATGGAGGTGGATTCGAACCACCGAAGCAATTTGCAGCAGATTTACAGTCTGTCCCCTTTGGCCACTCGGGAACCCATCCATGTAGGGTTTAATAAAAACCCTAACAAAGACAGATTTTAGCATACATTAAATTAAAATGCAAGCTAATTTTGTTCCCTTTTATATTTCAAAATTGTAGCTGATGTCTTAGGTAGCGTTATTGTAATCTTGCCAGATACAATTTCATATTCCTTTTGTTCCAATGTATATCCATTCTCATCCGTTTGTATCAACGTAATCATCTTCCCTTTTCTGGGAATACCTGCTTCCCATACTGTAACAGTCTTTGTAAGCTCGTCATCATTGTTATTAATTAAAATAACACATTGTCCTTTTCTATGAAAACGAGCATATGCCAAATAATTATATTTGCCATCCATATACTTCATGGAGCCTCGTCTTAGTTCATTATTCTCTTTTCGAAGGCGTATTAAATCTTTATGCAAAGAAATTAACTCCAGATCTTCATTTCCCCAAGGATAAGTTCTCCGATTATCAGGATCTGTAAACCCACACACACCTGCTTCATCACCGTAATAAATGGTGGGGGCTCCCATCCAGCTCATCTGCATCACTACCGCTTCACGAAATACTGCCTTTTTAATACCTTGCCCTGCTGCCTCTGGACCTAACGTATTCGTACGGCCTACCTTTTGATTGGTACGAGTTAAAAAACGAGAATGGTCATGGTTAGATAACTCATTCATTGCAATCAACCAACTAGGCATAGCAAAACTTGAGCTATGGTGTTTCATTGCTCCCCAAAAACTATCTGCATTGCCATATAAATCCTCTCGCAAGTCATCACTATGCTTTTCCATCCCAGTCAAGAACCATGTAATAGGTTCCATAAAGGCGTCATAGTTCATTACAGTATCCCACTCATTACCTTGCAACCACTCTCTTGTATTACCATAATGCTCTGCCAAAATGATTGCCTCTGGATTGGCTTCCTTAACTGCTTTTCGAAATTCTTGCCAAAAATAATGATTGTACTCTGGACTATGCCCCAAATCAGCAGCAACGTCCAATCTCCATCCATCTACATTAAATGGAGGAGATACCCATTTACGGCCAATCTCTAAGATATAGTCAAAGAGTTCCCGAGATCCCTCAAAATTAAGCTTTGGCAAGGTATCATGTCCCCACCAGCCATCATATGAGTTATTATATGGCCAAGCGTTTTGATTTTTAAAATCAAAATAGTTACGATAAGGACTTTCTGCATTAATAAATGCACCTTTCTCATATCCTTCTTGGTTTTCATAAATACGTTCACGATCCAACCATTTGTTAAAGGAACCGCAATGGTTAAATACACCGTCTAAAATCACCTTCATACCGCGTCTATGAGCTTCGTCTACTACTTTAGCAAACAATTCATTACTAGCCTCCAAATTAGCTTTATTGGCTATACGATTGATATATTTAGATGCAAATCTATTTTCTCTCTGTCCCCCCTGAAGCAAGTCACCTTTTTCATCAACAATCTTACCAAAGTGAGGATCAATATAATCATAGTCTTGTATATCATATTTATGATTGGAAGGGGACACAAACAAGGGATTAAAATATATTACTTCTATACCCAAGTCCTCTAAATAATCCATTTTATCTAGTACACCCTGCAAATCTCCGCCGTAAAACTCACGCACACCCATTTGCGCAGGATATTTTCCCCAGTCTGTAACTCTAGTAACAGGCTCCCCAATATAACAATACTCATTGGTTTCTACATCGTTACTCTCATCACCGTTATAAAAACGGTCCACATAAATTTGGTACATCACTGCACCCTTTGCCCATTCTGGTGTTTTATAACCTGGCAAAATTATAAAATCATAATACTCATTTACTTCTCTAATCAAACCACGTGTATCAAAAATTCCTACTATTCTTCCTGTGGCCACTTCAAAATGGTATGTTACCTTTTCATTTTCCATTTGGTATTCATATGCATAAAAGTCAAATACTTCATCTGATTCAACTTTATTCATTACATGTTTCTGTCCCTTATGAACAAAGAACACTCTATCTACATTATTTTTGGCAGTTCGAAAACGAATGGTAACTAAATCATATGGGGCGGGTTCTTCTGGAATTACATATTCACCTGTAGTATCAGCATAAAGTCCCTTTTTATTAAATATGGGGCGCATTCCAGATATATATTGCTGACTATATTCTGTTTTTCTAATTCTATCAAAATCCATATATTCAACAACCTTTCTAT
>CAZKGP010000004.1:425-31753 GCA_964552225.1 uncultured Acetatifactor sp. | reverse complement strand
AAGATAATATTGGTCATCAGTGGTGCAGTTTCTTTTTTAATATGCTTAATTCTCTCTCTAGCTAATGCATCTATGATAGAGAATCAAATGTCTCAGCAAATGGCAAGTAGATGGAGTGAAAAAAAAGATGTTGCTCAAGTAAGTTGTTTCTTTTCCTATAAAGCAGAGGTTAGTACAGACTTAATAGAACAATTCCGCCATTCTGTAGATGGTGCTCTTGTTGAGGCATCGATTATTCAGGAATCACCTAATGCAAATGCGAGACTTTGGGTGGATGCATATAGTTCAGATGGGAAAATAAATCTACAATATGGAAAAAAATCCTTAGAAGCAGATGCGATTGGTGTGGGTGGAGATTTTTTCTTATTCCATCCATTGGAGCTTATCAATGGTTCTTATTTTTCTGAAAGTGACTTAAATCAAGATTACTGTATTATTGATGAAGATGCCGCATGGCAATTATTTGGTTCTAATGACGTAGTCGGAATGTTAGTTGATATTCAAAACATTCCTCATATTATTAAAGGCGTAGTTCGCCGAGATTCAGGTAGAATAGAAGAAGCTGCAGGTCTTAATAATACTGTAGTATATGTGTCTTACGATACACTGAGTACGTTAGGCACGAGCGGTGGCATCAACCACTATGAAATATTAATGCCGAACCCAGTTAAGAATTTTGCTTTTAATTATGTAAAAGATAAGATTGGCGTTAATGAAAATGAACTACACACCATTGAAAATTCCAAAAGGTATAATTTATTAGAACGATTAAAAATTTTCAAACAATTTGGAACAAGGTCAATGAATGAAAAGGCAATTATATATCCTTATTGGGAAAATGTTGCTAAGGGCTATGAAGATATTCTTGCATTGACAACTGTTCTATCTTTATTGTTCTTGCTATACCCTATTGTTCTTATTTTGATACAGATTATTATTTGGTGGAAACACAAAAAATGGACAGTAAAGAGTGTGTATGCTTTTATAAAAGATAAAGCTGAACGTAAAGCTGAGAAAATACGTCAAAAGCGTATAAATAAAAAAGAGAGCAAGCCCAAAAAAGAGATTAAGCCCAAAAAAGAAACTAAACCTAAAAAAGAAAAGATAAAAAAATATAAAGAAAAAGATATAAAAACAAGTATCAAAGAAAATAAAAAGAAAATAAGAATAGAAAAGAAAGAAGAAAAAAGAGAAGAAAAGGAAAGAAAGAAACAAGAAAGACAAAAAAACGAGAATTCGAAACTAATTTATGCCATAATCATTGGATTGGTTGTAGTTCTGCTGTTGGTATTAAGTTTGATTTTCTTTAATAAGAATGATACAAAAGATAAAGAGAATAATCAACTCGCTAAACAGAACGTTTATTCCTATGAAGAAATTCCATTTGAAATAGAAGCTGATGATTATTCTATTAGAGCTATGACTTATAGTAAGGATAGGATTATTCTCGCTTTGGATATTTACTTATATGATGAGGAGGAAGGCGTTTCTGAAAACCGTTTAGATATCTTTTCCTTTAAAACAGATGGAAGTGATATGCAAAAAGTTGAGCTACAAGAGGACAGTGAAGTAGAGAATACTTATAGTTATATGAACCAAATGATCTTGTCTGAGGATGGAAGTATACTAGCAGTAGAGGAAGCTTATAATGAGGACTACACTGATCCTATGAACCCAATTTATGAAAATTGGATGGATTTAAAATGTTGGAATGAAGATGGAACAATACGTTGGAGCAAAAAACTTGATGAATTAAAGACTAATCCAGACGATTACGTTTATATTAGAAATATGTTTGTGGATGATGAAGGTAATATTTATCTATTGCGTGACGATAACGAAGTACAGCTGATTACTCTTGATCCAGAAGGAAATATTACAAATAGTACAGCGCTGGATAATACAGCAATGAAGAATATTAGTAATATGTATTTCACAAAAGATAAAACATTATTATTGTTATCTTATAATGATGATTGGACTAAGATGTTTGCATCTACATATGATCCTCAAACAGATACATTCAGTGAGAAACAAGATATTGCAATTAATTTGAATATGTATAATATATCTGCAGGAAAAACAACAGATTTTATTTTATTCGATAATAGTGGAATATATAGCTATAATCTTGGGGATACAGAAGTAAAACCTATTATGAATTCAATAAATTCAGATTTGGCTGCGTCTAGTTTCTCTTATGTGGAATTGATTGATGATGCCCACTTAGTTGGAGCCTATTACGCTATGCCTGACCATGTTACCAAAATAGGTTTTTTTACAAAGGTTAATCCAGAAGATATTCCAGACAAAGAAGTATTAGTATTAGGTGTTAATTATTTGGATAGTGATGTTTCCCAAAGAGTAGTGGATTTTAATAAGGAAAGTGAAAAGTACCGTATTACTGTTCGAGACTACTCAATGTATGGTACCATGGATGATTATATGGCATCTTATTCACAGATGAATAATGAAATTATGTCTGGTAATATGCCTGATATGTTAGTTGCTAATTCACAAATACCTGTAGCAGATTATATACAAAAAGGCTTAATAGAAGATATTGGTAAACTGATTGAACATGATGAAGAACTTTCTCAAGAAGAATATATGGAAAATGTGTTTAAAGCATATAGTGTAAATGATAAATTGTATTATGTAATACCATCATTTAACGTAGGAACTGCGATTGCCCCCAAATCAACTGTTGGTGAACGTAATGGGTGGACAATGGAAGATATGCTAAAGGTAGCAAATGGTTTACCAGAAAGCTCTAACTTATTTAACCAAGAGACTACTAAGACACAATTTATGTCTTATATTATGTCTTATTGTGGAAGCGACTTTATTGATGTATCTACTGGTAAATGTAAGTTTGATTCAGAAGAATTCATAAAAATAATAGAATATGCGCAGACATTGCCCCAGGAAATGGATGAATCTATTTATGAGGATAATTCATATTGGAATAACTATGAGAGCCAATATCGTGAAGGACGTACTGTAGTAATGCCTACTAGTATTTATGGCTTAAAAAATATGAATTATACTTTGAATGGATATTTTGGTGGAGATTTTTCCTTTGTAGGATTTCCCAATGAGAATAGTAATGGATCTGTCATTAGTGCTTTTAATAGTTTTGTAATATCTTCCAGAACTTCACATATGGAAGGCGCATGGGAATTTTTACGGTATTACTTAACGGATGAATATCAGGAAAATTTACAATGGGGTTTACCTGTTAATAAAGAGTACCTCTTAGATAAAGCACAAGAAGCAACTCAGCCACCATTTTATTTGGATCAAGATGGTAAAAAGGTTGAATATGAAGATAGTTTCTATATGAATGGAGAGAGCATAAAGTTAGATCCAATGACACAAGAACAAGTTGACTCTCTTGTAAGTTTTATTGAATCTGTAGATCGTCCCTACTATGATAATACAGAGGTATCAAAGATTGTATTTGAAGAATTAGAATCTTTCTTCTCTGGACAAAAAGATGCCAAGGAGGTAGCGGGAAATATTCAAAATCGTGTACAATTGTATGTAAATGAAGGTAGGTAAATAAAGAAGTTTATTTTATGATTTAGAGGAGAAAAGTTATGAAAAGAGGAGTTATGAAAAAAATAATTAGTTTTATTTTAGTATTGACCTTTGTATTTAGTTTGGTGGGATGTAATAAGAATGAAGCAAAGAGTAAAGAAAACACACAACTTGCAAAAGAAAATGTTTATTCTTATGAAAATATTCCCTTTGAAATAGAATCAAATGATTTCAATGTTATATCCATGACTTATAATGACGGTAAGATAGTTGCTTGTGTGGATGTCTACATTCAAAACGAAGAAAACTTTGAAAGTCGCACGGACATTTATTCATTTAATATCGATGGTAGTGATCTTAAAAAAGTTGAACTACAAGAAGATGGTGAAAAAGACGAAAACACTCATGTTTATATGGGGCAAATCGTTTTGGCTGAAGATGGAAGTGTACTTGCAGTAGAGGAGACTTACAAAGAAGATTATTCTGATCCTAATAATCCAATTTATGAAAATTTTTCAAAATTAAAATGCTGGAATGCTGATGGTACTCTACGCTGGTCTAAAAATCTAGATGAATTTAAATCTAATCCTGAAGATTATTTTTATGTTAGTAATATGTTTTCTGATGGTGAGGGAAATGTTTCTTTGATGTGTAATGATAGTCAAACAAGTTTCTTGACACTAGATAGCGAAGGTAATGTTATAAGTAGTAATATATTAGACAGTTCAGTTTTAACTAATATCGGTAATGTATTTATGAAAAGTGACAAAACGTTACTAATATTGTCATATGATGATAATTATAGTAAGATGTTTTATTCTAGCTACGACCCTGAAACAAATACAATAGGAGAAAAGAAAGAGTTATTAGTTAACTTAGATATGTATAATAAATCTATGGGGACAACGACAGATTTTGTTTTATCTGACAATACGGGAGTCTATACTTATAATCTTGAAGATACAGAAGTAAAACCTGTTATGAACATTATTAATTCAGACTTAGCAGCATCTGGATTTACGAATGTATCAATTATAGATGATACCCATTTTGTTGCAATCTATAGTGATTTAATTAATTATACTCCCCAGTTTGCAATGTTTACTAAAGTTAATCCAAAAGATATTCCAGACAAAGAAATATTGACTATGGGTGTTAACTATTTAAATTCTGATATTGCAAAACGTGTAATTGATTATAATAAAGAAAGTGATAAATACCGTATTACCATTCGTGATTATTCATCCTATAATACTATGGGGGATTATATGGCATCTTATACTCAGCTAAACAACGATATTATTTCTGGTAATATTCCAGATATGTTAATTGTTGATTCACAAATGCCTATTTCAGATTATATTAGTAAGGGACTATTAGCTGATATCGGTAAAATGATTGAAGAGGATGAGGAACTTTCTAAAGAAGAATTTATGGATAATGTGTTTGAAGCATTTCGTATAGATGGTAAATTATATAGAATAATCCCATCATTTTCCATAGAAACTGCAATTGCTAAGAATTCAATAGTAGGTGAGCGAACTGGATGGACAATGGAAGATATGCTTAAAATTCAAAGTGAACTGCCAGAAGAGTCCAGTATTTTTGCAAAAGATACTACAAGAGCGTCATTTATTATGAATATAATAGCTTACTGTGGAAGTGATTTTGTTGATTTATCCACTGGAAAATGTAAGTTTGATTCAGAAGAATTTATAAAAATATTAGAGTTTGCGAATACCTTACCTGAAGAGCAAGAAGAGATGACAAGAGAAGTTGCAGTAGGTAGTTATATGGGTGATTGGATGGATTATGAGAGCCAGTTCCGTAATAATATAACGATTGTATCCCCAACTTATATTTATAATGTAGGAGGTATGAATCGTACTATTAATGGATACTTTGGTGGAGATTTTTCTTTTGTAGGATACCCCAATGAAAATAGCAATGGTTCTGTTATTCAGTCTTACAATAATTACGCTATTTCTTCTAAATCAGCGAATATTGATGGTGCATGGGAATTTTTACGTTATTACCTAACAGATGAATATCAAGAAACCTTGCAATATGATTTATCTATAAATAAAGAAATATTTTTAAATAAATCACAAGAAGCATTGAAACGTCCTTATTATTATGATGGAGAAAATAATAAGGTTGAATATGATGAGACAATTCAGGTTAATGGAGAAAATGTGATTTTAGAACCAATGACTCAAGAACAAGTGGATAAGGTGGTTGGTTTTATTGAAACTGTAAATCGTTCATATTATTATAATCAAGAAGTTTCAAAGATTATTGATGAAGAAGCAGCATCTTTCTTCTCAGGACAAAAGGATGCCAAAGCGGTTGCAGAAATCATTCAAAATCGAGTACAATTATATGTAAATGAAAGCCGATAATTATAAAAAAGGGCGTATTATGCGTCCTTTTTTGTTATAATCTTTGAGGAGGGAACGCTATGAAAATTGGTGTAATAAAAAAAACATTTTATTATATTTTTATATTATCATTCCTAATTGGCTTAGTAGGTTGTAATAAAAGTGAAGTAAAAAGTAAAGAAAATAATCAGCTTGCTAAGCAAAATGTTTATTCATATAATAATATTCCATTTGAAATAGAAGTAGACGATTATACAATCAGAGACATAACCTATCGTAATGATAGGGTCATTATTGCTGTGGATGTAAATATAAATAATGAGATTTTGGATATTACAGAGGAGCGTACCGATATTTTCACTTGTAATATGGATGGAAGTGATTTGCAAAGAGTTGTACTCCAAGATAATTTGCAAGAAGAAATGAAAGCAAACGTTGAAATATATAAGGATACCAACCAAATTATTTTGTGTAAAAACGGAAGTATTCTTGCATTACAAAAGACTTACAAGGATGATTACTCTAATCCGGAGAACATTATTTCAGAGAGGTGGGAAGACTTAAAATGCTGGAATGAAGATGGAACACTGCGGTGGGGCAAAAATCTTGAAGAATTAAAAATGACTCCAGAGGATGATGTTTATATTAATAAGATGTTTGTTGATTCAGAAGGGAACATTTATTTATATCGTCATAACTATGTAATTACACTTCTTTCCACAGAAGGAGATGTTATAAATCTTAATATATTAGCTGATATAGATACTAGTACAATTGCTAACCTGAGTAGTATATATTTAATAAAAGACAATACATTATTAATGCTATATCATAATGATGAGCGAACTAAGTTATTTGCAAGTACATATGATCAGAATAATAATATATTAGGAGAAAGACACGAGATTACAATTAATTTAAATCAGTATGTTATATCGAAAGGATTAACAACAGACTTTATTTTGTTTGATAGTGGTGGCGTTTATAGCTATAATATTGGAGATACAGAAGTCAAAACTGTTATGAATTCTATTAATTCAAATCTAGCAACATCTGGTTTTACAAACATATCAATGATTGATGAGAATCATTTTATTGGAGTTTATAAAGACCTGACCGATGATAAAATTAAAATAGGTATTTTTACTAAAATTGACCCAGAAGATATTCCAGATAAAGAGGTATTAGTATTAGGCGTTAATTCAATTGATAGGGAGCTTTCCAAAAGAGTAGTTGAATTTAACAAGGAGAGTAGAAAATATAGTATTATCATTCGCGACTATTCCATCTATAATACAATGGATGATTATTCCATATCCCATATCCATATGAATAATGATATTATTTCGGGCGATATACCTGATATGTTGATGGTTGATAGAACAATGCCTATATCAGACTATATTACGAAAGGATTATTAGCAGATATCGGTAAATTAATTGAACAGGATAAAGAACTGTCTCAAGAAGAATTTATGGAAAATGTGTTTCAAGCATATAGGGTAAATGATAAATTATATAATATAATTCCATCATATAGTGTTTATACCGCAATAGCCAAAAAATCAATTGTTGGAGACCGTATTGGCTGGACAATGGAGGAAATGCATTCAATTCTGAATGATTTGCCGGAAGGCACCAGAATGTTTGATGTTGAGTTAACAAGGCCATCATTTATTCGAAACGTAATGGCTTATTGTGGAAGTGATTTTATTGATATCTCTACTGGGAAATGTAGATTTGATTCAGATGATTTTATAAAATATTTAGAGTTTGCCAAGACTTTACCAGAAGAAATAGAGGACTCTATTTATGATGATCTATATTGGGAGAGTTATGATAGTAAGTATCGTGAGGGTCTTACAGTAGTACTGACAACTAGTATGGGAAATTTTCCAAAATTAATTATACACTTAATGGACATTTAGTAGGAGATTTTTCTTTCGTAGGATTACCAAATGAGAATAGAAATAGTGCTGTTATTAGTGTTTATGATAGTTATGTCATTTCTTCCAAATCCCCAAATATTGATGGTGCATGGGAATTTTTACGGTATTACTTAACAGATGAATACCAAGAATCTTTACAATACGCTATACCTGTTAATAAAGACATTTTTTTATCTAAAGCACAAGAGGCAATAGAACCTAAAATTGAATCTAATGAATTTTTCTACATGAATGGTGAAGAAATACCTTTAGATCCAATGATTAGGGAACAAGTGGATAGAGTGGTCAATTTTATTGAGTCTGTTGACCGCCCATTTTATGACAATGCAGAAGTATTAAAGATTATTGAGGAAGAAACATCATCTTTTTTCTCAGGACATAAGAATGCCAAGGATGTAGTGGGAATTATTCAAAATCGTGTACAATTATATGTAAATGAGCATAGATAAATCCACGTATGATTCAAAGTGGAAAGGTATGGTTATTATAGAAAGAGGAATTATGAAAAAAATAGTTTGTACTATTATTGTATTAGTGTATATGCTTTGTTTGACGGGGTGTAATGAGAGCAATCTGCTTTATAAAGACATTTCTTTTAACACAGAAGTAGATCAATGTATTATTAGGGATATGATATACAGTAATGATAGAGTTATCATTGCGGCTGATCTTTATTTTGAAAAAGAGGAAACTTATTCCTATCAAAGTCATGCAGAGATTTTGTCTTGTAATATAGATGGAAGTGATATTCAAAGAATCATGCTGGAAGAAGATTTACAAGAAACAGAAGTAACATCTATTTCACGAATGATTTTGTATGAAGACGGGAGTACACTTGCAGTACAGATTACCCATGACGTTAATATGAATCAGAGAACGGAATTAAAACGTAGGAATGAAGATGGAACACTGCGTTGGGTTAAAAGTACAGATGTATTGAAGGACACGCTAGGAAATGATGCCTATATTTTGGACATGTTTACGGATGAAGAGGGGAATACCTATCTATTATGCAGTGGTTCTAAAACATTATTATTTTTTCTTGATCCAAATGGAAATGTTACAAATAGTAAGGTTATAAATTATGTTGATATGAGTAATTTAAAAAAATGTTAATTAATAAAGATAAAACCTTTTTTATTGTAACATATAATAAAGATATGACTAAATGGTTTGCATCTACCTATGATCCTAGTACAAATACATATGGAGAGAAGGAAGAAATACCAATCAATTTGTATGGGTTTCAAGCAATTAAGGGGGTATCAACTGACCTTATTTTGTATGATGAGAGTGGAATCTATAGCTATAATCTGGGAGATACAGAATTGAAACCTATCATGAATTCTATTGAATCAAATTTGGAAGTGTTTTACTTTATGAACGTAGTAATGATAGACAACAATGGTTTTGCGGTAGCGTATAAAGATTTTAATGATAAACCCCATATAGGGATTTTTACTAAGAATAAATAAGAGTATACTATATAAAGATTTAGCTATAAGGAGAATGTTTATGAAAAAGGTTTTTTGTATTATTTTAACAATGTTACTAATGTTAGGTTTAGTTGGCTGTAAGGGGGACGGAGCAAAAAATAAAGATGACAATCAGTTGGCAAAACAAAATGTCTATTCTTATTATGATATTCCATTTGAAATAGAAGCAGAAGATTATAATATCTTATCTATACGTTATAGCAATGATAAGGTAATGGTTGTTGTGGACATTAATTTCTATGATGAGGAAACCGATACTTATGAAGTTCAAGGAGAGGTCTATTCTTGTAATATAGATGGAAGTGATTTGCAAAAAATTATATTACAGAAAGAGGATGGAGAATCTGATATCACTAATAGTTGGCTAAACCAAACAATTTTATGTGATGACGGTAGTATTTATGCAGTAGAAAATAATTATAAAGAAGACTATACCGATCCTGAGAATCCTATCTCTGAGGAATGGATGAACTTTAAATGTTGGAATCCTGATGGAACACTGTGTTGGGTTAAGCCTCTTGAGGAAATAAAGGCTAGTCCAGATGATTATGTTAATATAAGATATATCTTTTTGGATGTAGAAGGTAATATTTATTTGGTTCGAGAGGATAGTCAATTATCAATCATTACCATGGATGCAAATGGTACTATTATTAATAGCAAAATATTAGATAATACAGTGATAACTAATATCAATGAGATTTATATGAAAAATGATAATACAATATTAATATTATCCTATAGTGATGATTGGACTAAGATGTTTTCAACAATATATGACCCCAAAACAGATACGTTGGGAGATAAGCAAGAGATTTTAGTCAACTTAAATTCATATAATATTGTTATGGGAATAACAACAGATTTTATTCTAATGAACAGCAATGGACTTTATAGTTATAACCTTGGTGATACAGAAGTGATGCCTATCATGAATTCTATTAATTCGGATTTTGCATCTGCGAGTTTAGTAAATGTAGCAATCATTGATGATACCCACTTTATTGGAACATATAAAGATGTATCTACTTATAAAACTAAAATGGCCTATTTTACGAAAGTTAATCCTAAAGATATTCAAGATAAGCAAGTGCTAGTATTAGGAATGAATTATATAAATAGTGATATTACCAAAAGAGTAGTTGATTTTAATAAAAATAATGAGAAATACCGTATTACCATTCGAGACTATTCAACTTATAATACAATGGAAGATTATACATTGGCCTCAATGCAGATGAATAACGATATCATCTCTGGTGATACACCGGATATGATGATTGTTGATTTAACAATGCCTGTTTCAGATTATATCGCAAAAGGATTAGTTGCAGATATTGATAACTTGATTAAAGAGGATGAAGAACTTTCTAAAGTAGAATTTATGGATAATGTATTTGAAGCGTATCGAATCAATGACAAACTATATTATGTCATACCATCATTTATTCTTGGAACTGCAATTGCCAAAGAATCTATTGTTGGAGAACGTAAAGGCTGGACAATGGAGGAGATGGAAAATATAATGAAAGATTTACCAGAGGGAACAAATATTTTAAACAGTGATACGACAAGCTCTCTTTTTATGTTTTCCCTAATGTCATATTGTGGCAGTGATTTTATCGATTTATCTACTGGAAAATGTAAGTTTAATTCAGAAGAATTTATAAAAATATTAGATTTTGCTATGACCTTGCCAAAAGAAGCAAATAGTAATAATGATATGATGATGGATGATTATCTGAGCCAATATCGTAATAACAGTACTATTTTAATGCCCACTTCTTTTTATGGTACATCAGATTGGAATCGTACTTTTAATGGAATTTTTGATGGAGATTTTGCATTTGTGGGATATCCAAATGAAAATAGCAATGGGTCTACCATTAATGCTTTTGAAAGCTTTATTATCTCATCTAAATCTAAAAATATTGAAGGTGCGTGGGAATTTTTACGTATTTTCTTAACAGATGAATATCAGAAAAACTTACAATGGGGATATCCTGTTAGTAAAGAATGTTTTAGAGCAAAAGCACAAGAGGCAATGGAACGTCCATATTATATGCAGGGAGATAAAAAGATTGAATATGATGATGTAATAATGGTTAATGGAGAAAGAGTAACGTTAAATCCAATGACTCAGGAACAAGTAGATAAGGTGGTAAGTTTTATTGAATCTGTAGAACGACCATATTATCAAAATGAAGAGGTTACAAAGATTATTGATGAAGAGACAGCATCCCTTTTTTCTGGACAAAAAAGTTCCAAAGAGGTAGCGGAAATCATTCAAAATCGCGTGCAATTATATGTAAATGAAAACAGATAGTAATTAACAATGAAAGGACCATTCTTCTCATATAATTAATGTAATGTGAGAGGAATCCCCTTTCGTTTCATATGAGTTTCTAAGGACAATTCATGCCCATGTTCTTTCAGCCAATTTTTATGTGTTAGATAATCTGGCATAACTTGCTCCACCATGTTCCAGAAATCTTTAGAGTGATTCATATGAGTTAAGTGACATAGCTCATGTACCACAACATAATCTAATATTATTGGGGGCGCAAATATTAAACGATAATTAAATGATAACGTTCCTCGGGAAGAACAGCTTCCCCAGCGGCTTTTTTGGTCCCTAATAGTAATAGATGTATAATTACCACCAGTTATGTTATGATAATATGCAGTTCTAGCAGTAATATATTCTCTAGCAGAATTTCGATAACGCTTTTCCATTACTTGCAATCTTTTTTGCTCAATTGGAGATAGATAAGAATAGAAAACTTCCTTAAAATTAGTCATTAAATTAATTCCTTTGATTATAAATTTAGATATACTAATCATAAAAGTTTATGTTATAAAAGTAAACCTTTTGTTAGTATAAAGATATTTAGGAGTGTAAAATGTTGAATAAAATACAAGATGGCCGATGTTTGATTGTCGGTGCAGGAGATTTAACTTTATCAGAAATACAAAAAAAAGAAAGTGATTTTGTCGTATCAGTAGATGGAGGATTTAGCTACTGTAAATTACTAGAAATAGAGCCAGATATTATAATTGGTGACTTTGACTCGACTGGTCAAGAAGAATATAATGAGATTCTACAATTAAAAAAAGATAATCCAGAGAAAATTATACAATTATCTGTTGAAAAAGATGATACAGATATGCTGGCAGCTATAAAGCTAGGCTTAGAAAAGGGCTATCGTTCATTTCAAATATATGCCGGAACAGGCGGAAGGCTAGAACACACCATTGCTAATATACAATGCTTACTATATATAAAAAATAAAGGTGCAACAGGCTATCTTATGGATGGAAACAGTATGATTTTTGTCATTAAAAATGAAAAAATAGAATTCAATAAAAATATGGAAGGATATTTATCTTTATTTTCCATGAGTAATGAAGCAAATGGTGTTACCATACAAGGAATGAAATATCCTTTACAAAATTACACCATTACAAATGATTATCCTATTGGAATCAGTAATGAGTTTATAGGGCAAGAAGGAAGCGTTCAAGTGGATAACGGTGTTTTGGCAGGAATTATAAATTTTATAATGGAGGCTTAGTATGAATAAGTATAATAAGTGGTGGCAGGATTCAGTTATATATCAAATATATCCGCGTAGTTTTTGTGATAGTAATAATGATGGAGTTGGAGATTTACAAGGAATCATTAGTAAGTTAGATTATTTAGAGAAATTAGGAATAGAGGCAATATGGCTCTCTCCAGTTTGCAAATCTCCTCAAGATGATAATGGATATGATATTTCTGATTATAAGGATATCGATCCTGTATTTGGAAATTTAGCAGATATGGAAGCATTAATAGAAAAGGCGAAACAGCATAATATTCGTATTCTGCTGGATTTGGTCTTAAATCATTCTTCGGATGAGCACCCTTGGTTTATAGAAGCCAAAAAGAGTAAGGACAATCCTTATCATGATTATTATGTTTGGAGAGATGGAACGGAACAAGAACCTCCAAATGATATGAAAGCAATTTGGGGCGGTTCAGCATGGGAGTGGGTTCCATCATTGGGACAATATTATTTTCATCAATTTGCGGTGAAGCAACCAGATTTGAATTGGGAGAATCCAAAGCTTCGAGAAGAAATCTATGATATGATTCGCTGGTGGGTTCAAAAAGGTGTGGGAGGATTCCGTTTAGATGTTATTGATCAAATTGGAAAGGAACCAGATTTGAAAATCACTCAAAATGGCCCAAGACTGCATGAATATATTCAAGAGTTGTCCAAGGAATGTTTTCAAAATATGGACTTACTTACCGTTGGAGAAGCGTGGGGAGCAGACACTAAGTTAGCACAGTTATATAGCAATCCTGATGAAAGCGAGTTCTCAATGGTATTCCAATTTGAACATATTAATTTGGATCAACAAGAAGGTAAAGAAAAATGGGATTTAGCACCCTTAGATTTCCTAAAATTAAAAAGGGTTCTTTCAAAATGGCAGGTAGAGTTGTATGAAAAAGGATGGAATTCGCTTTTTTGGGATAATCATGATTTGCCTAGAATTGTATCTAGATGGGGAAACGATAGTCCTCAGTATAGAGAATTATCTGCTAAAAACTTAGCTATTTTATTGCATGGAATGCAAGGAACACCTTATATTTATCAAGGACAGGAACTAGGTATGACGAACATTAATCTTGCATTAGATGAGTATCAAGACATTGAATCAGTTAATATGTCCAAGGCTCGTTTAGAGGCCGGAATACCAGAGCCTGAGATTCTTAAATCGTTATATGCAAAGAGCAGAGATAATGCACGTACACCTATGCAATGGGATGACAGCGCCAATGCTGGTTTTACAAAAGGCATTCCGTGGATGAAAGTAAATGATAATTATACCTTCATTCATGCAAAAGACCAATTGGAAGACCCTAATTCAATTTTTTATACGTATCAAAAGTTAATTCGTCTTCGCAAAACCTATTCTGTATTTGTAACTGGAAAATATAGCTTGCTATATCCTGATGATAAACAAATATTTGCATATACAAGGGAAACAGAGGACGAGAAAATACTTGTGGTATGTAATTTTGAAGAAACAGAAACCGAAATTTCATTACCCTCAGAATGGAAGAACAGTACAGTCTTGATATCCAACTATGAAGACGCCTCAGAACATGTACTGAGACCATATGAGGCTTATATCCTTAAGCGATAATACAGTAAAAACCGTGACAGATTGGCAGTGAATCTTTTAATAGCCAAAGAGCGAAAGTCGGCATAGCCTAATGTGCTATGCCGATTCGCATTAAATATATTTAAACTTTTTACTAAACTGCAAACTGAGACATGAATAGGTTGTAATACGCACCCTTTTTAGCAAGTAACTCACTGGCAGTACCTTGCTCTAAAATACCACAATCATCAATAACAAAAATTCTATTTGCTTTCTGAATCGTAGAAAGTCTATGAGCAATGACAAAAGAAGTACGTCCTTTTAGTAAGGTTTCAATTCCTTTTTGTACTAAAAGCTCAGTATTGGTATCAATGCTTGAGGTTGCTTCATCTAGAATCAGAATGTTTGGCATAGATACAAAGGTTCTAGCAAAAGCAAGTAGTTGCTTTTGACCAATGGATAAACCGCCACCACGTTCACTTAATTCTGTATCATAACCCTTCTCTAATTTCATAATAAAATCATGGGCATTGACTGCCTTTGCAGCAGAAATAATTTCTTCATCTGTAGCGTCTAATTTTCCATAACGGATATTATCCTTTACAGTACCAGAAAACAGAAAATTATCTTGTGTCATTATTCCCATTTGACTGCGTAAGGACTCTAAGGTAACAGACTTAACATCATGGTTATCAATACGAACTTGCCCTTCTGTTGTATCATAGAAACGGCTGATTAAGTTAACAATCGTTGTTTTGCCTGCACCAGTTGGTCCAACCAAAGCTATTGTTTCCCCTGGTTCTATATGAAAACTGATATTCTTTAATACAGGTACATTTGGTGCATCTGAATAAGCAAAAGTTACATTGTCAAAGGTAACAGCACCTGTTATTGGTGGCAGTGGAGTGGCATCCGGTTTATTGTTAATCTCCGCAGGAGTATCTAGAATTTCAAAAACACGATCTGCAGCAGCAATATTAGTAACGATTTGATTATAAAAATTACTCAAGTTCATAATAGGATGCCAAAACATGTTACTATAAGCTCCAAATGACATTAACATACCTACTGAAATTTTATCAATACCTATAATTACAATACCTGTATAATATAAGGCAACCGTTCCAATGCCCCAACAAATATCAATAATAGAACCAAAAGCATCATTTAAACGTACTGCTTTATTGAAAGATTTTCTATGTTCCTCTGTTAAGCGCAGGAAAGTATCATTGGTCTCATCTTCAGCAGTAAAGCTTTGAATAATCTTCATTCCCGATAAGTTTTCATGTATAAAAGCATTTACATTGGCAGACTTTTTGCGGAAAATAATCCAACGTTTGTGAGAGTAAATTTGAATAATCCACATCCCAATTACCAGAATCGGAGTGGAGCAAAGACTGGCAAGTGTAAGGGATGGATTTTTAATTAGCATAATCGTAACAACAGCGCAGATGGTAATAAAGTCAGGTATCAATGTAGTTACGCTGTTACCTAGAACATCCTTTAGTGAATTTATATCGCCGATAATACGAGACAGGATTTTACCTGTTGGTCGGCTGTCAAAAAAGTGAAAGTCCAAGGTTTGAATATGTGAGTACAATTCTTGTCTAATGGTTACGAGAATACTATGACAGATATTATTCATAATATTCATTCTAACTTTTATAAGTATAATTAATATAACATTTAATACAACTGCAAAAACTATTAATCGCAATAAACCTGTAAAGTCGCCAGGTCCAATATACTTATCTATTGCCGCCTCAATAATTAGAGGATTCAACAATATGATTACAACACAGATGGACATTATAAATAAAACCAAACAGATTTCTTTTTTATAAGCAAGAAGATAGGAAAAAAGTCGCATTAATGTTTTAAGCTTACCAGTTTCAACTGAACTCTCATCTTCTTTAAACGAGTTGATGGGCATACAAGCCCTCCTTTCTATTTTTTATTCCTTTGTATTCTTTTACTACATCGCATCTCTATTTGTTGCACTTAGAAAATCTCCGTATTGAGCCATATATGTATGATAGTAAAGCCCTTTTTGAGACAATAATTCTTCATGAGTGCCCCTTTCAGCAATGTGTCCTTCTTCCAAATAGATAATTTCATCTGCATTTCGGACAGCACTGATGCGATGAGCAATAATTATTTTTGATATATTTGACAGATCACTTAAAGCTTCCTGAATCATTTGTTCTGTTTCCATATCTAAAGCAGAAGTGGAATCATCTAATACTAAAATAGGGTTTTGCTTAGAAAGAGCTCTTGCAATACTAATACGTTGTTTTTGTCCACCGGACAATCCAACCCCTCTTTCACCAATAATAGTACTATAATCACGCTCTAATCGCTCAATAAATCCACTAGCTTGTGCAGCATGAGACGCTTTTTTTACATGTACTGAATTTAATAAAGCTTGTTTTCCTAATTTAATATTGTCATCAATGGTATCTGAAAAGAGGAAAACATCTTGCATAACGATAGAAATATTACTTCTAAGCTGATGTAAAGTCATCTTTTTGATATCTACATTGTCTACGAAAATTTGACCCTCAGTACAGTCATACAACCTTTGAAGAAGTTGAATGATTGAAGTTTTACCAGAACCAGTTGCGCCCATAATGCCTAGGGTATGACCAGCCTCAAGTGTAAAGCTAATATCACTTAAAATATTTTTGGTGTCTCTTGCAAAGGAAACATTCTGGAATTCGATTTTTCCTTGAACCTTATCTAATACAGTTGGCTTGGCAACTTCTTTGATGCTAGCTGTTTCTGCATAAATTTTCTTTAGTTTTTTATTAGATGCAACAGCAGAAGAGAAGCTATTAGTTAACCAACCTAACATTTCCATAGGCCAAACAATATTCATAGAATATTCTACAAATGCGCTTAGTGACCCTAGTGAAAAGTTTTGATCTTTAATTACCATATAACCACCAAGTAATAATATAAGCAGTGGAAGAATTCTACTAACCATGGTGAATAATGGATGATACTTTACGAATACTTTTGATTGCTTCATATTAAGCTCATAATAACGCTTATTATGGGAAAGAAATTTTTTAATTTCAAATTTTTCCCTTGCAAAGGCTTTGACAGTACGAACACCTGTTATATTTTCCTGAGCAACATTGTTTAAAATAGCATTTTCTTCACTGATTGATTCATATAATGAGCCTAATTTCTTCTCTAGTAATAGAGCAAGGCAGGCACAGAATATCATTGCAACAGTAGGAAGAAGAGCCAGCTTCCAATTCATACGATACATAAAGAATAGAATCATACTTGTGTGAATCACAACTTCAATAATAAGCATGCCTACAAAGGTAAGCCCATCCCATATTCGGTCTACGTCATCCTTCACACGAGTCATTAATTCACCAGTGTTGTTACGGTCATAAAAATCAGTAGACAGACCTTGTAAATGATGAAAGAGGTCTTTTCTCATACTTGCACTGATTTTGGAACCTAGAATGTCAAATATGTACTCTTTAAAATACATAACGATACAGCGGCCGGCACCAATTGCTAAAATGCCTGCTAATAAGTATTTCAATAATGAAATGTCTCCCTTTCCAATTACATCATCTATGATGCTTTTGGTTAATTGGGGCGATAACATATCTAAAACAACTCCTATAATTAAAAATAGGATAGCAACAAGATATGCAGGTATATGTTTTGATATATAATGTGATACTTTTTTCATATTTAACGTTTCCTCCCACATAATAATAAATTTCCCTCGTTTTTAAAGACAAAAAAAGTCCATGGTATTTACCATGGACAAAATTGATATATTAAGAAAATCAATACATTGATAACTAAATATAATAATTTAAATAGTCTTCCACGAGGTAACTACAGTATGTAAAATATATGTTATTTGAGTTTGTTTACTTGACGCTTGTTTCATCGTTGTTACCTCCTTTCTTATTTTTGCTTATTAAGCACTTTTAACCGATGTTTATGTTTCATAAAACCAACTATATTTACAATACGACAGTAATAAAAATATGTCAATAGATATTTAGAAAGTTACAGTTCATTTGCCAGCCATTCATCGAATGATGCGAAGCAGTCATAACCATTCCAATCGCCCCCGCACTATACATTTATGCTATTAAGCAAAGTTCTTATCGATTTCAATAATGGTATAGTAGTTGGGATTTTTAGCTTTCACTTTATTAGATATGAGCTGATGTAGCTCTTTATCTGATATATGAAAATTATATGGGGTTACGATATCAAAGAGAATATTTGTATGAGTTGGACCTTTTACAATACGAAAATCATGTATTGTCAGTCGAAGATCAATATCCTCTATATAACCTATAATAAGTTGTTTTAATTCGTTGGTTTCTTCATCATTGACGCAAATAGGATCCATATGGATGACGGCAGTACAATGAAGCTTATCTCTCAGTTGGTGCTCAATAAGATCTATTAAATCATGAGAGGCTAGGATATCTCCATCAGCAGAGACTTCAGCATGGAGGGAAATCAGTATACGCCCAGGACCATAATTGTGTACCATTAAATCATGAATATCTAAAATCCCTTCGTTTGCCATAACAATGTCATGAATTTGCTGAACAAATGCAGGATCGGGTGCTTGCCCAAGAAGGGGATTGATTGTATCTTTTGCGGCATTTATTCCAGCATAGCAAATAAAAATGCCTACTAAAACACCACAATAACCATCAATTTGCAAACCTGTAAAATGTGACACTAAAGTTGATAGTAAAACGACAGTTGTTGCAAAGGTATCAGAAATACTGTCAGTGGCGGTTGCTAACATGGCGGGAGAGTTAATTGTCTTACCGATACGGCGGTTGTATATTGACATATAAAATTTAACAATAATAGAAGCCACAAGAATAACTACTATTAAGGGAGAGAATTCAAGCGCCTCTGGATTGATGATTTTATCAAAGGAGCCTTTTATTAATTCCACACCCATAAATAATATAATAACAGCAACAAATAAGCCTGATATGTATTCAATCCGTCCATGTCCATAAGGATGGTCTGGATCAGGCTTTTGCCCCGCCAATTTAAAACCAATTAATGTAATAACAGAAGAACCTGCATCAGACAAGTTATTAAAAGCGTCTGCAGTAATGGCTATGGAATTACTGAGCAGTCCTGCAATAAATTTGCCTATAAATAAAATAAGATTAAAAAAAATGCCAACCCCACCGCAAAGAATACCGTAGGCCTGACGCACTGAAGCAGATTCTGTATTTACATAATCCTTAATAAAAAACTTAGTCAATAATGAAACCATTTTACTCCAATCTGTGTGGATTTACTCACACGATATATAATAATATTTAATGATGATGTTTCTATTCTATGTCTTTTTGCAAGAAAAAACAATTCAAATTTAAACCTATTGCGTCCTTTTGTAAATAAGTGTATAATTTGCACGTAGTATTGAGTAAAAAAAGGCAAGAGAATGGAAGGAGTTATCATGAGTAAGAAACCAGTAGTTTTAATGATATTAGACGGATATGGATTAAATGAAACAGCTAAGGGGAATGCAGTTACAGAGGCTAAAACCCCTAATTTGGATAGATTGATGAAGGAGTATCCCTTTGTAAAGGGGAATGCAAGCGGTATGGCTGTTGGCCTTCCAGAAGGACAAATGGGCAACTCAGAAGTTGGTCACTTAAATATGGGAGCAGGTCGTATTGTATATCAGGAATTAACAAGAATAACCAAAGAAATTCAAGATGGTACTTTTTTTGAAAATCCTGCATTATTAGATGCAATTGCTAATTGCAAGAAAAACAATAGTGCTCTGCATATGATGGGACTGCTTTCTGACGGTGGTGTACATAGCCACAATACACATCTTTATGGATTATTAGAGTTGGCAAAAAGAAATGGTCTTGAAAAAGTATATGTTCATTGCTTCTTAGATGGAAGAGATACTCCTCCTTCAAGCGGTAAAGAATTTGCAGAACAATTAACAGCAGAAATGGATAAAATAGGCGTAGGCAAAATTGCTTCTGTAATGGGACGTTATTACGCTATGGACAGAGATAATAACTGGGATAGAGTTCAATTAGCTTATAATGCCATGACTAAAGGAGAAGGACTTACAGCAGAGTGTGGTGTAAGTGGAATTCAAGCTTCTTATGATAGAAATGAAACAGATGAATTTGTAAAACCAACTGTTGTAATGGAGCAAGGTGTTCCAATGGCGACTGTTGAAGATAATGATTCTATGATATTCTTTAACTTCCGCCCAGATCGTGCTCGTGAAATAACAAGAGCGTTTTGTGATACTGATTTTGCTGGATTTGAAAGAGAAGCACGTAAGGATATTACCTTTGTATGCTTTTCTGATTATGATCCAACCATCGGGAATAAGAAAGTTGCATTTCATAAAGTTGCTGTTACCAATACTTTTGGAGAGTGGCTTGCAGCAAATAACATGACACAAGCAAGAATTGCTGAAACTGAAAAGTATGCACATGTTACCTTCTTTTTTAATGGTGGAGTGGAGGAGCCCAATAAGGGTGAAGATAGAATTTTAGTGAATTCTCCTAAAGTAGCTACTTATGATATGAAACCAGAAATGAGTGCTTATGAAGTTTGTGATAAATTAACGGAAGCAATTCGTTCTACAAAGTATGATGTTATCATCATTAATTTTGCAAACCCAGATATGGTTGGACATACTGGAGTAGAAAGTGCTGCAATTGCTGCAGTAGAAGCAGTTGACACTTGTGTCGGTAAAGCAGTAGAGGCATTATTAGAAGTAAATGGTACTATGTTTATTTGCGCAGATCATGGAAATGCTGAACAGTTAGTAGACTACAATACTGGTGAACCATTTACTGCTCATACAACCAATCAGGTACCTTTTATACTTGTAAATCATAAACCAAATGTAACCTTAAAAGAAGGTGGATGCTTAGCAGACATTATCCCAACCTTAATTGAGATAATGGGCAAAGAACAACCAGCAGAAATGACAGGACATTCTTTATTATGCTAGGCACCATTGTTAATACAGCTTCCATTATTATAGGCTCTATTATTGGATTGGTATTTAAACAAGCCTTATCAGAAAAGATGGCAGACACGCTTATGAAAGGTTTAGGCCTTTGTACTCTTTTTATAGGAATTAGTGGTTCTTTAAAAGGAGAAAACACAATACTTTTAATTTTATCTATGGTAATAGGAATACTGATTGGTGAAGGAATCGATCTAGAAGAGAAAATCAATAAGCTGGGCAAGTGGATTGAGACAAAGGTAAAAAGTAAGAATAATAATCCTACCCACAAAACATCCATTGCGGAAGGTTTTGTTTCAGCAAGTTTATTATTCTGTGTGGGAGCTATGACAATTGTGGGCTCGCTGCAAAGTGGATTACAAGGCGATCATGCCATGCTGTTTAGTAAATCCATGCTGGACTTTGTGGCAGCAATTATATTTGCATCTTCCTTAGGAATAGGAGTTATCTTTTCTGCTGTTTTTGTTCTTATATACCAAGGCAGTATTACTTTGTTGGCTCAGTGGATTGCACCATTATTAAGCGAAACTGTAGTCAATGAAATGACGTGTGTAGGTAGCGTAATTATTATAGGGTTAGCACTTAATATGCTTGGCATTACTAAGCTTCGTGTTATGAATTTTGTGCCTGCAATTTTTATACCTATTATTCTTTGTATGTTTATGTAAAAAACGGATATAATACTATAAAATCCTTAAGGAGGTTAGGGTATTGTTGTGTTTAAACATTATAAAAATTCACGGAAGAGAAATATTAGATTCTAGAGGCAATCCTACAGTAGAAGCTGAAGTAACAGTTCAAAATCCAATCAATAATCAGCTCTATACTGCAGAAGCAGCGGTGCCATCAGGTGCTAGCACAGGACAATTTGAAGCTGTAGAGCTTCGTGATGGAGAACCAAGGTATTTTGGGCTAGGTGTACAACGTGCAGTTAAAAATATTAATGAGAAATTGGCACCTGCTTTATGCGGATGTAACGGATTGGAACAAGTATTAGTAGATCGTATTTTGATAGATATTGACGGTACTGAAAATAAAGAAAATATTGGAGCCAATGCTACACTTGCTGTTTCTATGGCATGTGCAAAAGCATGTGCAAGAGCTTTAAATATTCCACTTTACCGATATTTTGGAGGAACTAATAGCAAGCTACTGCCGGTACCTATGATGAATATTTTAAATGGTGGTAAACATGCTTCAAATACAGTGGATTTTCAAGAATTTATGATTATGCCAGTGCAAGCAGGTAATTTTGCGGAAGGTCTTCGTATTTGTGCAGAAATCTATCATAATCTTAAAAAGATATTGGAAGATAGAGGCTTATCAACGGGTGTAGGTGACGAGGGAGGTTTTGCTCCCGATTTACCTGATGCAGAAGCGGTATTAAATTTAATTGTAGAAGCAATAGATGCAGCAGGCTATACACCTGGAGAAGAGATTAAAATTGCATTAGATACTGCAAGCAGTGAATTGTATAATGAAAAAACTGAAATGTATCATTTTCCTGGTGAAAGTAGCTTGAAGGGGCAAGATATCGTAAGAAATACAGAGGATATGATTGTTTATTATGAAAGTTTAATTGAGCAATTTCCGATTATTTCTATTGAAGATGGACTTGTAGAAGATGATTGGGATGGTTGGACTCATTTAACGCAGCGTATTGGTGATAAAATCCAATTAGTAGGAGATGATTTTTTTGTAACCAATACAAAACGCTTGGATGCTGGAATAAAAATGAAAGCAGCAAATTCCATTTTAGTCAAAGTAAACCAAATTGGTACATTGACAGAAGCATTTGAGGCTGTTGAGATGGCACAGAAGAATGGATATAAAGCAGTAATTTCTCATCGATCTGGTGAAACAGAAGATACAACGATAGCGGATATTGCAGTTGCTTTAAATACTGGTCAAATCAAAACAGGTGCTCCTTGTAGAAGCGACCGAGTAGCCAAATATAATAGACTTCTTAGAATAGAAGAGGAACTTGGTACAGCAGCACAATATAAGAATCCTTTTAATAAATTATAAAGATTAATATAAAAGACTAGTGAGAATAATCAACTCTCACTAGTTTTTTGTTAAGCAAAAAATAGAAAATATTCAAAATAAATTAATTAAATAAAAATAAATTTTACCATTTTTTCATAGAAATAATTGGTAATTATAACATTTTATTTATCAAAAAAACATTATGTATGATTATTCATAGTATACAAATAGTAAATGTAAGAAAATAGCGTTTTATGTATTTTTATAAAAGTAAAACTAATATTATTAATATTATAGAATTAATATACACAAAAAGTCGTTCTGTCGCGGACAAAGGTGCATAGTACACGGAATAAATTGATTTTAAAATAGAATATATATAAACGAAATTATATATCAAAGGAACAATTTTCCTAGTAAAATCAAGGTTGACATTAAATTTAAATTAATGTAACATACTAAAAGTTGCACGATGATGAACGGCCAAATTTAAGCGCATCATCGTTTTTTATTTAATATAGGACACTAAAGGAGTGGAGAATATGTTTCGATACGTCGTTAAGCGAGTATTTCTTGCAATTGTAACAATATTTATAATTTCAGCGATTACTTTCTTTACAATGAATGCAATTCCAGGAGGGCCTTTTGATAAAGAAAAAGCGCCTAGTCCTGAAGTGAAAGCAGCATTGGAAGCAAGGTATAATTTAGATAAACCTGTAGCAGAACAGTTTATAATTTATTTGAAAAACTTTCTTCAAGGTGATATGGGTGTTTCTCTTAAAACAGGAAGAAACATTTCTACTGTAATAGGAGAATCATTTGTGATTTCAGCACAGCTAGGTGGTTGGGCAGCATTAGTAGCAACGTTTATAGGAGTGGTGCTGGGAAGTATAGCGGCATTGAAGCGTAATAGCTTTATAGACCGTATCATTGTGTTTTTAACTACATTGGCAACTGCCGTTCCAAGTTTTGTGTTGGCAACATTACTATTGTATGTATTTAGTATTCATCTTAAGTGGGTTCCTGTTTGGAGTGCTACAGAAACACATTACTTATTACCAGTTATCGCACTAGCGCTATATCCAATGGCATATGTTACGCGATTAACTAAGACAAGTATGCTTGATGCATTGGGACAAGATTACGTGCGTACAGCGAATGCAAAAGGTGTTGTTGGCTGGAAGGTGATTTTTAAGCATGCTCTCAGAAATGCTGTTATTCCTGTAATTACTTATGTTGGTCCTATGACAGCTTATATTATAACAGGTAGCCTTGTAGTAGAGAATATCTTCACAATTGGTGGATTGGGTTCTAAGTTTGTGACAGCAATTAATAATCGTGACTATACATTAATAATGGGAACTACTCTGTTTTTGTCCATTCTTATGGTGGGTATGAATTTGTTAACAGATTTGGTATATAAGGCAGTAGATCCTAGAATTAAGTTAGATTAAAGGAGGTTTTTTCGTGAAGCAGAAAGTAGAACAAATGCCTAAGAAGAATATTCTTAGTACACAAATAGACTTGGCCAAGTTCGAAAAGGCAACAGAGGAAGAAAAACGTCAGCAGGATGTTATGAGTGAATCGACTACCTTCTTTAAAGATGGTATGAAAAAGCTAATGAAGAATCCTTTGGCTGTTATGAGTATTATTTTTTTGGTGTTTATATTAATTATTATTATCGCAGCACCTAGTATTGTGCCATATAGTTATTCTCAAATTATTTCTGTAAATGGAGTACGAGATAAAGGCGCTAAAAATTTATCACCCTTCCAGTATTCAGAATTAGAACAAGAATTTATGGCAGAAGGGGGCAAAGTATTTCCTCATATAATGGGTACAGATGCCATGTCACGTGATTATTTTATGCGTGTAATATATGGAACAAGAGTATCTCTTGTGGTTGGGTTCTTTGCCAGTATTATTGTATTGATTATTGGTTTATTGTATGGAAGTATTTCTGGCTATTTAGGAGGGAGAATTGACTTAATTATGATGCGTATTGTGGATATTATATATTCACTTCCAGATATGTTGATTATTATTCTGTTGTCTGTTGTATTAAATGAAACCTTAAAGCCCTTACTTGAGGGTGTGCCTTTTCTGAGAAAAATGGGCGTAAATATGATTTCCTTATTTATTGTTTTTGGATTATTGTATTGGGTTGGTATGGCGCGTTTGGTGCGTGGACAGATTCTTTCTATTAAGAACAACGAATATATTCTTGCAGCCAAAGCTACTGGTGCAAAGAGCGGAAGAATTATTCGTAAGCATATTATCCCAAACTGTATCAGTGTTATTATTATTTCTACTGCATTACAGATTCCTTCTGCGATATTTACAGAAAGCTTTTTAAGCTTTGTTGGTCTTGGTGTTCAGGCACCTATGCCTTCTTTAGGAAGTTTAGCAAACTCTGCAAGGGAAGGCCTACAAAGTTATCCTTATAAACTATGGTTTCCAGCGATTGTTATTTGCCTTATTGTACTATCCTTTAATTTATTAGGGGATGGACTACGTGATGCTTTCGACCCTAAACTTCAAAAATAAGAACATGTAAAACAGTATTGAAAGGATAAAGTTGAATAAAATGAATGAAGAATATATTTTACAAGTAAAAGACCTTCATACCGTATTTCATACTGATTCAGGCGATGTGAAAGCTGTAAATGGTGTAACCTTTAACCTTACTCCGGGCAAGATTTTGGGCATCGTAGGTGAATCGGGTTCAGGAAAGAGTGTTACAGCGTACTCTATTATGCAGATTTTAGCATCTACAGGGGAAATTACTTCCGGAGAAGTACTATATAAAGGTCAAGATATTACTAAATTTGATAAAAAACAAATGCGAGGATTTCGTGGAAAATGCTGTAGCATTATTTTTCAAGATCCTATGACAAGTTTAAATCCCGTATTTACGATAGGTAATCAGTTAGAGGAGGCAATACTTCTTCATACTAATAAAAAGGGTGCAGAAGCCAAGAAAAGAGCAGTAGAAATGCTTGAACTAGTTGGTGTGAACGAACCTCAAAAAAGAGTGAAGCAATATCCATTTGAACTGTCAGGTGGTATGCGTCAGCGTGTTATGATTGCAATGGCATTAGCTAGTGAGCCAGATATTTTGATTGCCGACGAACCAACTACAGCATTAGACGTAACCATACAAGCACAGATTTTGGAATTGATGCAAGATTTACAGAAAAAATTAGGTATGTCAATCATTATGGTAACACATGATTTAGGTGTAATTGCAGATATGTGTGATGAAATTATAGTGATGTATGGTGGACGAGTATGTGAAAGAGGAACAGCGGAAGATATTTTCTATCGCCCAGGTCATGAGTATACAAAAGGATTACTTCGTTCCATTCCTAAATCAGATGGCAGCAAAGAACGGTTGGTTCCTATTGCAGGAACACCAATTAATCTGCTAAATATGCCCAAGGGATGTGCTTTTTGCTCCAGATGTGATGAGGCCATGAAAATATGTCTTACAGAGGTTCCCCCACAGGTACAAATGCCAGATGGACATTATGCATCTTGCTGGTTATCTTATAAAAATCAGCTAGAGACACAAGCATTGGAGGTGAATTCTAATGAGCAGTAAGTATTTAATTGAAGTAGAAGATTTAAAACAACATTTTCCCATTAAAACGGGATTCTTCAAAACAACTCCATTAAAAGCAGTAGATGGCGTAAGTTTTAATATAAAGCCAGGTGAAACACTAGGACTTGTTGGTGAATCGGGATGTGGAAAGACAACAGTTGGACGTTCTCTTTTGAGACTTTATGAACCAACCTCTGGAACAATTAAATTTGAAGGTGAAGAAGTGACTGCACAAAATATGATTCATCATCGCAGAAATATGCAGATGGTATTTCAGGATCCTTATTCATCTTTAAATCCAAGAATGACAGTAGAAGATATTATTGGAGAACCTTTAGATGTTCATAAATTATATCATAATAAGAAAGAACGTCGTGAAAAGATTCTAGATCTTATGGAGCTAGTTGGGCTTAATGCAGAACATGCTACACGATATGCCCATGAGTTTTCGGGCGGACAGAGACAGAGAATAGGTATTGCTAGAGCATTGGCAGTTGACCCTAAATTTATAGTTTGTGATGAGGCTGTGAGTGCACTTGATGTTTCCATTCAAGCTCAGGTGATTAATATGTTTGAAGACCTCCAGAGTAAACTAGGGGTTGCATACCTATTTATTGCCCATGATTTATTAATTGTTAGACATATTTCCAATAGAATTGCAGTTATGTATCTAGGCAAAATAGTAGAAATTGCGGATTCTGATGAATTAAACGAGAATCCAATTCACCCATATACGGAATCATTGCTTAGCGCAGTGCCCATTCCAGACCCTATTATTGCAAAAGCAAACAAACGTATCGTTCTTACAGGAGACGTTCCAAGTCCTATGGATATGCCAACTGGCTGTGCTTTTCGTACACGCTGCAGATTTGCAACAGAACGTTGTGCTCAAGAATGTCCATCACTTCAAGACAAAGGAAACGGACACATGGTAGCATGTTTTAACAAATAAGAAAGTACCAAATGGAAACATTTGTTATTTTATAGACCAAGCGGAAAACAAGGAGGAAATTAATTATGAAAAAAATTGCTACAATATTTTTGACAATGGCACTAGCCGTTGGAACATTAACAGCTTGTGGTAATACAAAAGATGAAACAGTAGGAACAAATGAACCAAATACTACTGAAACAAACACAAATGAAGATACTGCTAATGCAGTAGACCCAATTAACGGATGGGCTCATTATGACGAGTTGATTGCGGAGATTAAATCAACGACAGATTTCGTTCATAGAGAAGCATTGATGCATGAAGCTGAGGATATGTTAATGGAAACAGGAGCTCTTGTTCCACTTTACTATTATAATGATATCTATATGCAAAAGAGTAATGTTTCTAATATATATGCTAACCTTTATGGCTATAAATTCTTTATGTTTGCAGAATCTCCAAGTAATACCTTGAGATTACAACTTGGAAGCGAACCTGATAAATTAGACCCAGCTTTAAACTCTACTAATGATGGCGCATGTCTAGTTGTAAACAGCTTTTCAGGTTTGTTTACTTATGACGTAGATGGCAACGCTGTACCAGATTTGGTAAAAGATTATACCATAAGCGAAGATGGTCTTGTATATACATTTAACTTACTACCTGATTTAAAATGGTCTAATGGAGAGGAATTAAATGCTAACGATTTCCTGTATTCTTGGAATCGCGCGGTAGACCCAGAGACTAGCTCGGATTATTCTTACATGTTTGATGTAATTGCAAGAAATGATGATGAAACATTGAACGTAACAGCAAGTGAAGATGGACAAAGTTTAACAGTAACTTTAAATACACCTTGTGCATACTTCTTTGATCTTTGTGCATTTCCAACTTATTTCCCTGTAAAGGAAAGTGAAGTAACTGCAGCAACTGACTGGCAGACCAACCCAGGTGCATGGGCACAAGAAGCAGGATTTGTAACCAATGGTGCATATACCTTAACTGATTGGACTCATGACCAAAGTATGACTTATACTAAGAACCCTAATTATCATAGAGCTGATGAAGTAAAGGTTGAAAAACTTGAGCTTATGTTAAGTTCTGATGATACTGCAATTTATGCTGCATATAATGCAGATAACCTTGATTTCATTGATACTGTTCCAACAGATGAAATTAAAGCTCTATTAGAAAATCCTGAATTTAAGATTATAGAAAACTTAGGAACATACTATTTTAACTTTAATGTAAAAAGTTCTTTGTTTGATGGTAAAACACCAGCACAGGCTAATGCAATGAGAAGAGCACTTGCTTTATTGGTTGACCGTGAATTTATTACAGAAAATGTTACACAAACAGGACAAGTTCCAGCAAATACTTTTATTCCAGAAGGAATGTTAAGTGGTGCAGGTGATGTATTTAAGCAAAATGATGCGGAATATACATTCCCAGATGAAGAAAACGTTGGTTACTATAGTGCAAGTTATTCAGAGGAAAATGTTGCGGAAGCAATTGCATTATTAGAAAGTGCAGGCTTTGTATTTAATGATGGCGTTTTATCTGCTGATACACCATTGAGCTTTGAATATTTAACTAACGATGGTACAGGACATATTTCAGTTGCTGAAGCTCTTCAACAGGATTTTGACCGAATTGGTATTAATATGACAATTAAAACATCTGAATGGAATGTATTCTTAAATGAAAGAAAAGATGGCAACTATGATGTAGCTCGTAATGGTTGGGGAGCAGACTTTAACGATCCAATCAATATGCTTGAAATGTGGACTTCTGACAGCGGTAACAACGATTGTCAATTTGGTAAATAAAGAGTAAATAGTTTTATCCGTTTGGGAAGGGGATGTTATTATGTAACATCTCCTTCAATATTATAATTGTAAAAAACAGTTGAATTATTGTTTGTACTATGGTAAAATTATTTTGTTTGACAGATATTAGGAGGTGTTTAAATGGGAACGCTTAAAATGGTATTAACCATTATTTTTATATTGGTATGTGTAGCACTTACAGTGTTAGTATTAATGCAAGAAGGTAAAGCTGCAGGATTGGGAGCTCTCAGTGGTGCTGCTGAAACTTATTGGGGCAAAAACAAAGGACGTTCAATGGAAGGTCTTTTAGTGAAGATAACCAAATTATTAGCTGTATTATTTATGGTTCTTGCGGTAATACTAAATCTAAACGTATTTTAATAAACGTTGATTAAAACACTCTTGTTACTAAGGGTGTTTTTTTATTCTATAAGAAATTGAAAGGATTAATAAATGGATGTAAAGGAAAAAAGAAAAAAAGTCATTTGTGACTTATTAAAGGATGAAATGTATACTCCTATGAAAGAAAAGGAATTGGCTATTTTTCTGCAAGTAAATAAGGAAGATAAAAATGAATTCAGGCTGATTCTGCAAGAACTTCTAGCAGAAGGTAGGATTATGCTAAGTTCCAAAGGAAAATATATAAAATCAAATGGTAATGTTTTGATAGGTACATTTATCAGTAATATAAAAGGCTTTGGTTTTGTCGAGGTTGAAGGACAAGATGAAGATTTTTTTATACCTGAGGATAAAGTAAATGGAGCATTTCATAAAGATACTGTACAAGTAGCTTTATTAGGAGAGCAATTAGGTAAACGTCAAGAAGCACAAGTAGTTCGTATTATTGAAAGAGGTATGAAGTTTGTTGTGGGGACCTATGAGCGTTCACGCAATAACTATGGATTTGTAATATCTGACAATCGGAAAATTGCACAAGATATTTTCATTCCCATTGAGCGTTCTAAGGGGGCTATGGATGGACATAAAGTAGTTGTAGAAATTACAGGATATGGAACAAATACGAAAAGTCCAGAAGGTAAAATCGTTGAAATAATAGGACATATTAATGATCCCGGTGTTGATATTATGTCTATTGTTAGAGGATATGAATTACCCGTAGAGTTTGGTGAGAAGATAATGAATCAAGTGGAACGCGTATCTCAACAAGTGACAGAGGCAGACTTCAATGGAAGACGTGATTTACGCAATGAAATGATGATTACAATTGATGGGGAAGATGCCAAGGACTTAGATGATGCTGTTAGTGTATCTATGAAAGGTGAAAACTATGTTTTAGGAGTTCATATTGCAGACGTAACTAATTATGTACAAGAGAATTCTGCCTTGGACAGAGAAGCACTGAAGCGTGGAACGAGTGTGTACCTTGTTGATAGAGTAATTCCTATGTTA
>CAZKGP010000004.1:0-415 GCA_964552225.1 uncultured Acetatifactor sp. | reverse complement strand
ATGCGCTTCGTTTCAATTAGTTTTTTAAGCATATTCACTCCGTTTTCCTTTGCTGGAGCAATATGCGGTCTGCCCGACACTCTGCCACCTCCACGCTTGGCATGACCTTTCTCCAAAAGGTGTGCAAGCTGGTATCTGTTCTTTGAATGCAGGAGCTGACAGACTGGCATTGAGCTGCATTATGACTATAGATTTAAAAGGTGAAATCATAGACTATGAAATCTGTGAATCAGTGATAAATGTAGATAAGAGAATGAGTTATACTCAAGTGAGAAATATCTTATTAGATTCTTCTATTTTAGAAAAAGAAGAGGAATATCAACCATTTACTGATTTACTACCTATGTTACAAGAAATGGAAGCTTTAGCCCAATTTCTTCGTGAAAAAAGAAGAAAAAGAGGTTCTATTGATTTT
>CAZKGP010000003.1:14285-31856 GCA_964552225.1 uncultured Acetatifactor sp. | reverse complement strand
TCCTGATAAATGGCACAATCATCTGCAAACAACCCATGACCACGAATATGTTGAAAACCTATTTCTTTCTGCACAAAAGCAAGCTGCTCCTGATATTCCTTTTGCAGAGCGAGCCCCATGCGTCCCGTTCCAATACAATAGTCAACATTGTTACGAAATGGAATATTTGCCCCCATCTCTATGGCATACTTTTTAGTCTCCTTCAACACCACCATCTCCTCTCCATTAATTGCATTTCAATTATTTTCCCATCAAGAATTTAACCAGCTCCCCTGCTGGTATATTCTGCATTTTGGGACTTTCATAAAAAGTCATAATGTTAGGTTCTTCATCTGCATAGGCTTCCCAGTGTTCCATCTGTGTACCATCAGCATCCAAACCATTGGGGTCTCCATTTTTAATAAACTCCGCCCAGTAATTGCACATTTGGCGCGCCAAATCATAATGTTTTCCCACAAAAGGTCGCCAGCATTTAGCTAAGGTTTCAAAGAAAAACCATAAGTCCGAAGAATGAAAGGCTCCGGGATTATCCCAGCCCGGCATTTCAGAACCAAACTCATACACAAAACGAGGACCATGGGCATTCACTTTCTCAAGAATTTTGCACATATTTCGAACACCCAATTCCAAAGAACATATTTTACTATTTTCTTTTATCGCCTCAATTCCTTCCTCAATATGTAATAGAGATAAAAATTCCTCTCCACGCGCTCCAAATCTTTCCAACGCCTCCTTTTTAAGAGAAGCAATATCATTAGACTGGAGCCCAGTAAAGAACTCATTATTTGTATATCCCATCATAATCGGAACATCAAGAAGTTTACCTGCTGTCATATTATTCAAACTGGTATCCGTCTGATATACTCCATCTACAACAGTTCCCCAAAACACTTGAAATTCATCATTCTTATCCCTGATATATTCTGCTGGAAGTGCTCTTGCCTCCTCTAATGTTTTTACACCTAGGAAGGCAAAAAAATCTTTCCCCTGCTTTATTTCCTCTTCATATGTAATATGCAGAAGTTGCTGAAATGGGTCCTGAAAAACCCCGCTTTGAATAATAGCCTTTTGGATATAGTCTTTATTTGCAGGACAATTCAACTGAGTCAATACACTACCCCCTCCTGCTGATTGTCCTCCTATTGTAATATTGTCTGGATCTCCGCCAAAAGCTGCAATGTTTCTCTTAGTCCAAAAAAGTCCATACTGCTGATCCAAATTCCCAAAATTCGTGGGAGCCTCAGGTGCTTCCTTTTCCAGTTCAGGATGGGCAAGAAAACCAAATACATTGAGCCTATAATTTACCGTAACCACTACAATTCCCCGGCGTGCAAGACGTTCCCCATCAAATTCCATTTCTGCTGGATTACCCCATTGAAGCGCCCCACCGAAAAACCATACATAAACAGGTAGCTTTTCTTCTTCGCTTACAGCGGGTGTCCATACATTTAGATATAGGCAATCCTCACTCATGGGAATATGTGGATCTACATTCCATTCTCTAGTATAGATATTTGTTTCATCCAATCCTGGTATACTCTGCATGGAAATAGGCCCAAATTCCACACAATCCCTTATGCCTGTCCAATCTTCTGCTGGCTTAGGTGCACACCACCGAAGCGTTCCCACTGGTGGGGCTGCAAAAGGAATTCCTTTATACGAAATAATTCTAGGGTCCGCCGCTGGAATACCACGCACAAGACCATTTTCAGTTTTTGCTATTTTAATCATATTCACTTCTCCAATACTTATTTATTTTATACGAAGCATCAATACACTGCATGGGGGGATACATAATTTTATTCCCTTTTCTGTCGTCTCATAATCTGTAAATACTTCTTCCGTCACCGTCGCTGGATGTTCAAACGTATTGTACGCCTGCTTATTCCCGTGCAAAAGAACAGCTTCTACCCCAACAGCTTTACTCTCTATTAATATGATCTCAATCTCCTTATTTTCCACAAGAGATAAATTATTCAAGGTAACGGTCAACACACCATCTTTATCAACAGAAGCAGATTCTTGTATATCAGGCACTGTTTCTCCTTCTTTTATTCCAATCTCACCAGCCCCCTCTAGCCAACTTTCCACCAGCATAGCATCCTGATGATGCTTATACATATGAAAAACATGATAGGTAGGAGTGAGTATCATTTTATCTCCTTCGGTCAGTATAACGGATTGCAGAACATTAACCATTTGTGCGATACATGCCATTTTCACCCTGTCACAATGTTTGTTGAAAATATTCAATGTCACACCTGCAGTCAATGCATCCCTCATGGTATTCTGCTGATACAAAAATCCTGGATTTGTTCCTGGTTCCACATCATGCCAGCATCCCCATTCATCTACAATCATACCTATTTTTTTATCAGGGTCATATTGGTCCATAATAGCACCGTGGCGAACAATCAGTTCTTCCATTTTCATTGCTTTCGCCAAAGTATAGAACCAGTCATTCTCGTCAAATTCCGTAGCGCTACCTTTATGTAGCCCCTTTTCCACTCCTACATAATAATGTACCGACAAGCCATCCATAAAGCCATGTACATGGGATGGTGTGGGACTTCGGAAACACTCATGGAGCACCACATCCGTCCATTCATAATCATCTCCAGAAGCTCCGCCACAAATTTTTAATATAGGAGCTGTCGAATCATAGCAGCGAACATAGGTCTGATATCTTCGGTAAAGATGGGCATAATAGTCGGGAGTCATATTGCCACCGCACCCCCAGTTTTCATTACCCACTCCAAAATAGTCAAGCTTCCATGGCTTTTCCCTGCCATTTCTTTTCCGCCAATCCGCCATGGGAGACACACCGTCAAGAGTCATGTATTCCACCCACTCACTCATCTCCTGAACAGTGCCACTTCCCACATTCCCATTCACATAAGTCTTACAGTTAAGTTGTTCACACAATTCAAAAAATTCATGGGTTCCAAAGCTATTATCCTCAGTTACACCTCCCCAGTTAGTATTAACCATTTTTTTGCGCTCTTCCTTGAAGCCAACACCATCCTTCCAATGATATTCATCCGCAAAACAACCTCCTGGCCAGCGCAGTACTGGAACCTTCATTTCCTTTAAAGCATCCACCACATCTTTGCGCATTCCATTTTCATTCGGTATGGGAGAGTCTTTCCCCACATACAATCCTTCATAAATACATCGTCCCAAATGTTCACTAAAATGCCCATATATTTCTGGACTAATATGTCCGTTTTTTTTCTTTTTATTTATGTATAAATTTATCATATTCTTTGCCTCCCTATTGACTAAGAGACTGACATTCTTTTTCTTTGTCTAGTTCTCTTTGTTTATCGTTAAACCTATATATTGGAATTATAGTTTGATTTCTGTGTTTATGTCAATCTAAAAACATTTTATTATAAATTTTCTTTAATATTGTACAATCATCAGTCGTTAATTTAGTTAATTTGTATATCGTTTTAAAACAGGGCAGGTAACAAAAAATAGTCACCTGCCCTGTTTATACACTATATCATTATTAATGCAATTGTCTTACACTAACCTCATCACCGAATCTCTAACCACAAGAGAACACGGCATATTTTTCTCTATGACTTTACCATCTGTTTGTGAATCATTCTCTCCCTCACCGATTCTATCTATTAATAGTCTCGCTGCAGTTTGCCCAATTTCCTCTAAAGGTAAATCCATGGTAGTAAGAGCTGGTTTAAAATATTCTGCTATATCTTGATTGTCAAATCCTGATACTGATATATCCTTACCTACCTTCATACCCACTTCATCAAGATAATCATATACACCCCCTGCCATCCTGTCCGCAAGGCAGAATATTGCAGTAACACCTGCATTTATCAGCGATTTGGTCATATGATAACCTGACTTTCTCTCCCAATCTCCATATGCTACCCAGTGGGGATTAAAAAGTATTTTTTCTTCATATAATGCCTTTTGATAACCGAGGAGTCTTTTTTGTGTATGAATATTATCAGCTCTGCCACTAAGCACCCCTATTTTACGATGTCCCATGGATATCAGGTATTTTACCATATCATAGCTTCCTTGCTCATCATCTATTATCACAGATGGCATATTGGGCAATCCCGAATAAGCATACGCCATTACAGAAGGTATAGATAACCCTTCCGGAAAACAAGGAATCACGCGGGCATGTCCTGCCACATAAATCACACCATCTACCTTAATAGACTTAAGCTCCTGCATTGCAGGGTCCAAAACAGATCGATATGCTCTGTCATTATCATACCAAGAATCATGCCACCGAGCATACAGTCGAAGATTCTGCACCATGGTTCGATACCCCTTCTCTTCGCAGTACACCATAATTCCCTCCACGATACCAGGTGTACTAAACTGTGTAATATCTTCCGCTATAATGCCTATCATTCTCGTCTTTTGATTTCTCAATCCCTGTGCAATATAATTAGGTTTATATCCCCGTTTTTCCACTATCTCCAGAACCCTTTTTCTGGTTTCTTGGCTTACTTTGGGCTTACCATTCAATATATTGGATACCGTTGTTGCAGAAACATTACATTCCTTTGCTATTTCCTTTAATGTGACCATAATAACCCCTTTTCTAAAGTTTATAAGATTTTATGTTTAACGATAAACAACAAGTATAAAAAAAATATTACTTAACATAAAAACAATAAAATTCATAATAATCTATCGAAATTATAGTATTATGAAATATAATAAGCAAGGTTAACCTAATATAAAAGATGCCAAACTCGCCCCACCTTCGCCTTTATATGTAAAATATAATGCATTTGTTCCGTCTGGAATTGCAATATTACCACTATACTCTTTCCAGACATTAGAGTATACCACATGTATTTCTCCTAAAGAAGGACCATCCCATAGTGTTTTTACCTGAAAATACCCCTTACAGTATCCGCGCACCCTAATGCTCACCTTTTGAATTCCGCTACAATCAAAATACTTAAATCCTGCGCTTGCCCCATCTCTGAGGTTCTCAACATAACCAATTTCTTCATCTCCATCTCGTCCATCCTGCGTGATTTTCGGGAATCGACTATCCATCCATGCGCCTGGTCCTCCCGTATAAGCCGCCTCATCTCTTGCCAAAAGATTACAAGCTAGATATGCTGGATATTCTCCCCTTCCAATAAGTGGACCATTATTGGCACCACAGGAAGTCATCTCTACCTGAGGTATCGTTCCATCCTCCTGAAAACTTATCTGCTCAATACAACCCTGCCTGCTGAAGTTAGTTCCATCTGTATGCCTGTGATAAAAAATATACCATTGCCCTCTTATCTCCACAATACTGCCATGATTATTTCCCCCGTAATACATAGGTTTATCTGCTGGTTTATAAGAATCTATATGTATATCATTATTACTTACAATTACTCCCTGATATACAAAATCCTTCATTGGATTTTTGCTGGTGGCATAGCAAAGTTCATGCATCAATATAGATGAATATATAAAATAATAGGTGTCTCCCCTTTTTCTGATAGAGGGAGCTTCAAAAAATTCATGTCCTTCAAAGCTACTTCCCTTACTGTAAGGTTCACTTGGTGCCAAAAAAACAGGACCTTCCTCGATGGTAAGCATATCTGCTTTTAAAACCATTCCCATAGGACCACTTCTGAAGGTATCCCCCATTCCACAAAAACCAGTATATAAATATGTTTTATCCCCTTCCGTCATAACACCAGGGTCAAACTGCGGTTCATCTCCCTGTCTTTCGCCTAAACGGGTTCCATCTAAATAATGTACATAACCATAAAATTCATATGCTCCCGCTGGCGTATCACATACCGCCACAGATACCACCGAAACCTTATCAAGGACATAATACAGATAATATCTGCCGTCCGGTCCAACCGTTACATCTGGTGCATAAAGGCACATATCTCCATTAGCATTGAGGGGATCTTGTGTTTTTTTATAGATCACACCTTCATATCTCCAGTCTGATAAATCCTCCTCCGGAGCCGACCAACATACATAATCATTCAAGCAATATGCATGTCCTCTGAAACGATCATGGGAACCGTACACATAAACTCTTCCTTCAAATACATATGGTTCTCCATCGGGAATGTATTCCCAGGAAGGAAGATAGGGATTAAATGCCTGTTTTGAGTTTACTTTCATTTACATTTTCCTCTTTTCTTTCATTTTTTTAATTTGCTCCCCCTTTCTCTGTAGTATATCAAATGATTTAGATCATCTCAATCAAACAATATCTTCTCCACCGTCACAAACATATCCCCCTCTTACATTAACTAATCAATAATCGTGCATCAAAATAATATCGTTCTCGATTGCAATCATTTTAATTCCTAAAAAACGGGAGTTCTATGCTATTGAACGGTTATTTAGCATACTCTTCCTAAAATTACGGTTCCTTAACTTCCAAATTGGCATCTTTTAATCGGCAGTATAAATAATCATCTCCATTTTCTCTATAGGTTTCAAAGGTTCCTTGTACCACAATCCGGACTTTTTCTTCTGGGTATTCATCAGGATAAATGTGATTGCCATCCTCCCATACAAATTCCAAGCCTTGGGCGCAACAAGCCAGTGCGTCTTGAATAAGGCAATAATGATAATACTGTTCCGTTGGTTCATAATAGCCTGCAGAATATAGACCCTCCATACGAAATGTCTTTCCAATGTAAGTATCTGGATCTATCATCATTTGGTATACGATTGCATACACCATGTCGCTACTCATATTTGTAAGATCATAATCAACATCAAGAATATCCTCCTCATTTTTTTCAGAGGATATTTCCTGTTTTTCCGAACCATTCTTTTGTTGAGATGATGTTTCACTTTCTATATTAGCTGAAGGAATCTTAGTATCTGCGCTGTCAATCTGCTCTTTGATTACTTTATCCACATTACTGACATTGCTTACCCGATTACCTAATTTTTCATCGTTACTACAACCCGTTACTGTAAAAAGTAATAGTACCATTACTATCCTTACTATATGTTTCATAAATTTTATCTCCTCAACACTTTCCCTATTATACAAGCCATAAAAAATATCACGATATCAACAGCTACAATTGTAGAGCCTACTGGCATTCCTCCAAGAATAGAAACAAGAATACCAATCAAGGAACAAAATACGGAAAGTATTGCCGAGCTAACCGTAACGGTCTTAAAACTCTTAAAGATTCTCATTGCCGACAATGCAGGAAAAATAACCAAGGCAGAAATCAGTAAGGAGCCCACTAAGTTCATGGCAAGTACAATGATAACAGCAACGATGACTGCAATTAGCAGGTTATATATATCTGCTTTTGTCCCTGTAGCTCGTGCAAAGCTCTCGTCAAAAGTAACTGCAAAAATTTTATTATAAAATATAATGAATATGGATACTACCGCCACCGACAATACCACACATAACCACACTTCGATCTGCGTCAGTGTCAGAATAGCAGTGGAACCAAACAGGGAGGTACATACATCACCAGATAGGTTAGTCGAGGTAGAAAATAAGTTCATTAACAAATACCCGATTGCAAGTGCGCCTACTGAAAGCATAGCTACGGTTGCATCCCCTTTTATTTTGGTATTTTGCCCCGTCCGCAAAAGTAATACTGCACAGATAACAGTAATCCCTAAGATTAAAGGCATATCATTGGTGATATTTAAGACCGCCGCAATAGCCATAGCCCCAAACGCCACGTGGGAAAGTCCATCCCCAATAAAAGAAAAGCGTTTGAGCACCAGTGTTACACCAAGTAGGGAGGAACAAAGGGAAATCAACACTCCTACAATGAGTGCATAACGAACAAAAGGATACTGCATATACAATGCGAGTTTATCAAAGATATTGCTCATGCTTTTTGCCCTCCTTTCATGTCGGTGAACATATTCCCAGTTCCACTTATCACGTATTCTTCTTTTGTTCCAAAGAAAAGTGTTTCGCCAATATGCAAAATATGACTTGCATGCTCAACTGCTGTAGTTACATCGTGGGAAATCATGATGACCGTGATGCCGTCACGGTGGTTAAGTTCGTCTATCAAGTGGTACAATTCTACGGTCGCTTTGGGATCAAGTCCAGCAACTGGCTCATCAAGAAGCAGTATTTTTTGCGTGGCACACAAGGCTCTTGCCAGCAAGACACGTTGCTGTTGACCACCAGAAAGCTCTCTGTAACAACGCTTTGCAAAATCAGAAATCCCCATTTTTTCCATTGCTGCAACTGCAAGCTGCTTTTCCTTACGGCTATAGAATGGACGCAATCCACACCTCCCCTGACATCCAGAGAGAACAATTTCTCTCACAGATGCAGGGAAGTCTTTTTGTATTACGGTTTGCTGTGGCAGATATCCAATCTCATTCGGACGAAGTCCATCACCTGTGGAAACCGTACCACAAATGGGAGCCTGCAAGCCCAGTAACGTTTTCATGAGCGTACTTTTACCAGCGCCATTTTCTCCAACGATGCAAAGGTAATTGCCTGCATCAACTGAAAAGCTAAGGTCATGCAAAATAACTTTAGTATCATACCCAAGGGATAAATTTTGGCAAAAAAGTTGTGCCATTGTACTCCTCCTTATTTCAATGCTTCTTTCAACACTTCCAGATTTAGTTCCATTACAGAAAGATAGGTTGTGCCGTTTTTCACATCATTAGATGTTGTTGACTGCAGAGAGTTCATAACAAGAACCTGTTGTTCCTTGCTCTTTGTATTTGAAATGATTGTTTCCGCAATTCTATGCTTGGTGCCCTCGATAATCAAAATGTATGAAAGCTCAAGTTCATCCACTTTGTTTGTAAGAAATGAAATCGTCTCAAAACTGGTCTCAGTTTCTGCAGAACAGCCAGGAAATGCTGCGTAATAATCTAAGTCATAATCGTCTACCAGATAACGGAATGGAAAGCGGTCAGCAAACAAGACCGTCTTATTTGCCCCATTGTCAACAGCAGCTTGATACTTTACGTCAAGGTCAGACAGATTTGCAATATATGCCAACACATTTGCGGAATACTCTTCCTTGTGGTCAGCATCTACCTGTTCCAATTTTTCTGAAATCACCTGGCATAGAACCTTTGCATTTTTGAGCGAAAGCCATACATGTTCATCCAATTCAACATGGTCGTGGTCATGGTCTTGCTCATGTTCTTGGTCTTGTTCTTGGTCTTGTTCTTGGTCTTGTTCTTGGTCTTGTTCTTGCTCATGGTCATGGTTAATTTCCTGCATCCCCTCCACAAGTTCCTCTGCTTTTACAGAGTCGCCCATGGTTTCCATTAGGTTTATTACCACCATGTCCTTGTTGGTTGCATTTTTTAAAGCATCTTCAACCCATTCGTCAGACTCACCGCCCACATAGATAAACATGTCACAGGTAGAAATCTTAATAAGGTCATCGGCAGTTGGCTGATAGCTGTGCAAATCAACGCCATTATCAAAGAGCATGGTTAGATCCACATGTTCAGCGTTATCACCAAGGATTTCTTTCACCCAGTCATATGCTGGAAAAATCGTGGTTACGATTTGAAGTTTTTCGTTTTCTTTACTTGTGTTATTACCGCAGCCAGATAAACACAGAAGTGCCATTACTGCCGCTAGAAAGATAGATAGATATTTTTTCATTGATAAAAACCTCCATTTTTTGTTTTTGGGCACAAAAAAACAAGGATACATGAATGCTCATCTGAAAAAAGGCATAAAAATCCCGTTTTCGTAAATAAGCATAGCATTTCCTTGTGGAGACTATCTTAATTATTTAATCGAACTTTTAATGTAACAAGAGTAGACGTAAATACGTGGTGAACAGGAAGCTTTAAGTAAAATAAATTAAATAATGACAGCGCAAATACAAGTGCAGTAGCAACGATTGCTGAGGAAAGTTGTTTGAGTAAGTTTTCAGCATGGGCTAATTGAATACATGTAGCACAGCTTTCATTGGGACCACTATGGTCATGTTCATGATTTGAATGAGTAATAACGAAGAGTCCTGAGAGGATAGAAGATAAAAGAATGCATACAAAAAGAACGATCGCAATATAACGGAAAACAGGCTTTTTAAAGCTAAATTCGTGTTTTGTTTTCATAGTCTTCGCATCACAACACATATACTGTCCTCCTCTCGGCTTATTGATATGCTATGTTTAAATGAAAATCATTTTCAAATTAGCATATATTAATTTAAAAGTCAATATAAAATCACTACCAGCACTTAATGAGCAATTTCTTTTTCACATCAAGCCGCTCCCTAGGGGAGGTGCCCGCGGCGCCCTCCCCCAACCACAATCTTCAAAAGTATCTGTGATTACCTTTACTCATTGATACCATTTCTTTTGCAGATGCCAATACCGCCTATATTGACTGTCACAATCAATTAGTTCTTCATGGGAGCCATCTTCTATTATCTGCCCCTTTTCCATAACAAGAATACGATTAGCCAATCTTGCTGCCCCAAGACGATGGGTAATAATAATCATAGTTTTTCCTTTTGCAATTTCCTGAAAGATATGATAAAGCTGACTTTCCTCCAAAGGGTCTATGGCAGAAGTAGGTTCATCCAAAACTATAAAATCATGTATTCTATATATTCCCCTTGCAATAGCTATCCTCTGCCACTCTCCACCAGACATTTCTACACCGCCAAATTCACGTGAAAGCATTGTATCAAGTCCCTTTGTAAATTTATCTGATTCTATGGGGACATTTGTAGATTCCAAAGCTTTTTTAATATTTAAACTTGGGTTTTCATGATTTACATTTTCAATACAACTTATTGTAATATTATCCTTTAAGGGCATTTTGTATCTCTGGTAATTTTGGAAAACCGCGGAAATATGATGAGTAACTGACTGATAGTCATATTCTGAGATATCCTTCCCGGCCATTCTTATAGTTCCTGTAGTTGGTGTATACAAACCAAGTAGTAGTTTAGACAACGTAGTTTTTCCTGCACCATTCTCACCTACGATTGCGACGGTCTCCCCTTTTTTAATTGTTACATTAATATCTTCCAATACGGTTTTTCCTGAACCAGGGTATTGAAAAGAAACATGTTCTAGACAAATATCTTTATCCTTATCAATTTCCTCACTACGCCCATTTTTTTCTGGCATATTCAAAAAATCATAAAAGAATCTGGCTTTTTGGGAATGCATTTGTAAATCCCCTAACATTCCAACTAATTCAGCGGCAATTCCATTTATCTTTTCAATTGTAATATACACAGAACCAAATACCCCTAACGTTATCAATCCCGATTTAAGATTTAAAAACAAAACAATAAATACAAAAGAAAATCCTATCGCTCTAATTAATCTTGACAAAAAAACACTGGCAAATACCTTCTTTTGAGCCACCCAGTTTTCGTTATTTAGCTTGGAAATAATACTCAGATACTTATGATAAAAGAATCCAAAGGCTCCTAAATGCCTTGTTTCTACCAAATTACTTCTTTTGACCATACATTCTTGATAATTTTGCGCCTGCCTCCTATAGGAAACAATTTTTTCCTCATTTTTCACGACTACTTTTGAGGAAATAACGTTACTAATAGCAACAGGAATAAATGTACCTACAAGTATTAGTGTAACCGAAGGACTAATTGCCCCGAAATAAAGCAGCATTATAATAAAGTAGGGTATATAATAAGTGATTACAATAACCGTGTTAATAGCCGCTTCAACACCATTTTCGATAGAATTCACTGCTTTGTTTATTTGCTCAAATAAATCTGTTTCCTCAAAGTGAATCATATCAATTTTAGTCATTTTTTGATGTGCTTTATATTTAATAAACCCATACAACTTATTTTTCACATAGTTCTTACAATATAAATCAAAAACAAATTGCACTAAGATAATACTACATTCAATTAACGATATTATTAATATCATTTTAATCAAATGGCCGTATGCATTTCCACCTTCCGTTGTTTCCACCAAACTATCAAAAAAATTCTGATATGCATAAATTCCTACTCCTTGAAATGCTGCATTAATAAGAGATATTAGCATCATTATGAAAAGCGCACTAGACGACATTTCCAATAAATAGCGGATTGTTTTTATAACAATGGAAAATGATAGTTTATTCATACCATGCTTTTTGGTTATTATACATTTCATAATATAATCCCTCCCTCTTTAGCAGTTCTTCCTGTGTTCCCTGTTCTCTCACTACTCCCTCATCTATTGTCAAAATTTTATCTGCCAATTTAGTTGACCCCAGCCTATGACTAATAAATACTGCAGTCCTTCCTTCCATAATTTGAATAAATTGCTCATATAATCTTGATTCAGCCTGAGGGCTTAATGCAGCAGTCGGTTCATCAAGAATGAAAACTTGTCCTGGGCGATTCATAGCACGGCAAAGCGCAAGCTTTTGCCATTCACCGCCAGACATATCTATTCCGCCTTCGTAAATTTTACCTATCAATGTGTCATAACCATTTTTCAAATTTTTTATATAGTTCTTAAATTCCACCTTTTCCAATAACAGCTTCAACTCTTCATCCTCTTTGCTCCCTCCACCAAGAGCTAGATTATCCCGAATGCTAATATGATATTTAGCATAATCCTGAAATACAGTAGTAAACACTCCTGACAATCTGTCATAACTCCAATGGTCAATATTTTCTCCATTTATTAAAATCTCCCCAGCGTCAGGTCGATAAAGACCAGTTAACAGCTTGATAATTGTACTTTTTCCGGATCCATTCTTACCTACAAATGCATAGTGGCAACTTGGCTCCAAAACAAATGATATCCCATTCAATATTTTTCTCTGTGTTTCTGGATATGTAAAATGAACCTCCCTAAATTCTATTTTTACAGGTATCTGTGAAAACAAAGAGGGCTTAATATAATCAGCTTGTCCACCTAACTTCATAAATGTAGAAAACTCCCTACAATATTCTCCATCCTTTACAATAGACTCAAGCTTACCTACTAACATCCATTGCATTTTAAAAGCTAATTGAGAACAATTTGATACCAAAGAAATATACAGACCTACCGTGATTACACCATTTAAAACAGGAAAAAGAAGAGATACCATAATGGCAAAGGTTAGAATAACTATACTCAAGCTCCCTAACCGCTGTCTAAAGTCCCACTTCATTTTTGTTTTTAAAACCTTTTTTAAGGAGAAATTGTATTCCTTTTCCCAATTTACATTTATAGCATTGCCATACTGAAACAAGGTTCTTTCTGCTGCAGCTTCTCTGCTCTCCAATAGTTCACTCAGATAATCTGCTATTCTTTGATGCTTTGAAACATCTGCACTAGTTTTATAATTCGCTTTTCCGCCTTTAGTTGCCAGCACTACTGTTGGTATCGAGAATACTATAATCAATATGGCTGCCCACCACACATTTAAAAGCAGTATTACTACAATTCCTAGTACTTTCACACAAAACCCTACAAATGAGACTAAATTCCTAAATATCTTTAAAAAATCATTTTGATCAATCCTTTTTAGCAAATCAGCCATATCCGGATTTTCAAAATGCTTATAATCCAGCTGTCCCATTTTCTCTAATACACAAGGCTTAAGCTTGATGTTTACTGCATTATCCAACTTGGTATTACACAATCCCAGAAAACTATTCCATGTCCAATCAAGCACAAAATAGAGTATTAATGGAATCAGTGATATAAACACTTCCTCCAAGGTTCCCCTATTCACCATAAAGGCATTTACCGTATCAATAAAGTTTGCCGAAATGTACACCGAAAACGGAACAATAACATTTCCAATTATCTGTAGCAGAATATACAAAATACTGGAAATAGGTGCAATACAATACATAATTCCAATGGAATCAAACAAATGATAACGCCTCTCTTGTAAAAGCAATTTTTTCATGATTTCCCTCCTTATTATTTTTTATACCATCTTTAGATGGGTTTATAACTTATAAAACTTATAATAAGAAGCTATCATATTGCACAAAAAAGTAATAGACTTATAATTTTGTATGTGATATGATGATAATTACTTATAGCCATTTTTACCTTTTTTAATTCCAAATTTTATCTTACCTCACCTCAATCAAACAATATCTCCTCCACCGTCACAAACACATACCCCTCTTCCATTAATTGATCAATAATCTTAAAAGTCGCCTCTACCGTAGAAGGGTAATAATCATGCATCAAAATAATATCGTTCTCATCTACTTTCTTGAGCACCGTATCTGTGATGCATGCTACATTGGTGGAGCACCAATCTAAAGGATCAACTGTCCATAGTACTGGGAACATATTCAACTCCTTTTCAAACTTTTTATCCCAACTTCCATAGGGAGGTCTTACATAGATGACATCTTCCCCAGTAATTTCATTGAGTAGCTCATTTGTCTTAATCAACTCTGCCTTAAATGCCTCTCCATTACTGCTAGTTAATTGGATATGAGTATAAGTATGATTTCCAATCAAGTGACCTTCATCACTCATCCGCTTTATAATCTCTGGATATTCTTCTGCATTTTTCCCCATTACAAAAAAGGTAGCTTTTACATTTCGTTCTGCCAAGCCGTCTAATATTTGATCTGTATAGTAAGGATGTGGACCGTCGTCAAACGTTATAGCTATCTTTTTAACATTTTGGTCCTCATCTTGGTTTTTACTATGCCCTTCTTCTATCATAATCATATTCCCACCAGTCAGTTTACCTGCTATATGCTTGTATTGAAACGCAAAACAAAGCAACAATCCCATCAATAAATCAAAGATGATGATTGTTGCTCTAATCTTTTTATTCATATATACTTATCCAATCTTCGGCATTTCTAAAGTATATGATACATCCAGCATTAATGATTCCAATTATATTTGATAGTACCAAAGATTCTTAATCTGATACTGTAAAGTCTCAAATGTCCAGCGTTTCTGGCTACGTTCTAAGCTATTGGGGTCATTTACTATAAATCCATTTTCATCATAGTCATAAATGACTATAAAATGTCCGGTAGTAGTAAAATCGCCTTGACGCATAGCGCAAATAATTGGATTTCCTCTGTCCAGTCTTTGCTTCATTTCCTCTTCTGCCAGTCCAAGCTCATTCGCCCTAATATCATAAGCGCTTGCTGCCGCTGTCATTAATGTCCACGCAGTCCCATAGCCCTTTTCATAATGGCCATTATTCATACTGTAATTGGCAAGCTTATCAGGTGTTGCATCCTCATTTCCTGTAAGTGCAAAAATTACCATGGACAAACAAGTAGGTCCACATCCTGCAATTCCAATATTGCTTGCTCCATAAGAGGCATATCCCCAACGCTTGTCCCATTGTAAAAATAAAGGAAAGTCTTCTTTCTTTTATTGTTTACTAAATCCGCCAGTTACTGTACCGTCATTGGTCAGATAACCCATTACAAACTCAAGCATTTCCTGATTATTTGCCAAACCTGCCAAAAGTTCTTCTGGATATTTTTTTCTATCAACATATATTTTTGCTATGTTTTTATTTTCCAATGCAAGCGCCTTTAGCTTCTCTTCCACTTCTATATCTTCTAAAAGACTATCATTGTCAATAATAACATCCCTTTTTGCCACTGTGGCTCCTACATTCACATTATTACTAACAAAGCTTTTCTCTTCCATAGGAGATTCTGGTGTTTGCAATGTCCAAAGATATCTACCACAGCCTATGGCAATGCCTAAAAATACAGCCATTTTTATAGTTTTAATTATAAATCTTATCCGCCTACGTTTTTTGCGCAGCTTTCTTTGTTGTACTGCACGTCTGCGGGCACGTTCTGCTTCCGCCCGAGTTCTTGGCCTTACATTTCTTCTTGATGGTTGTGTATTATGAGTACGGCTTCTCTGTGCTCTTTCCATTACCACGCTCCTAAAGCAAAATAATTTATCTCATTAGTACAATTAAGTAAAATTATTGATATGCTACTAAGCATACCCCATATCAATTTCTTTTCTCTGTATAATATATTAAGATTTACTTAATCTTAATATATTAACAACCGTTATTATCGAATATACCTTACTTGTTGACCACTTATTACATCATCCGTACTCGTTAAAATAACAGGTTCTATCATAAACATACCACTAATGGCACTAAGAGAATCATCCGAATCAATCAACTCTACCCCAACCCTTACAGCTAGATACCCTTCTCCTATAATGGTATCGTTCTTTCTTACAGCCATTACATAATATCCCCTATCGTCCTTTTGAACTGCCGCCTTGGGTACTATTAATTCATATTCTTTACTAGTATGAGTAATTGTGATACTAGCTAATTTACCTGCCACACTACTATCCAAATCTTTTAAAATAACAGTTGCTTTATATTGTCCTCCACCGTTACCATAGGGTTCAATTTCTTGAATGATTCCTTTTACCGCCTTTTCATATCCACCAATATCTACAACAGCTTCTCCCCCTAATTCCACAAATTTTAAGGATTCTTCAGACACAATAACAGTTGTTTTGTAATCTTGACTTTGGCTGGCTATCTTATAAAGCAGCGCATTTTGTTCCACAAAACTCCCCTGCCCTATATTCACGTTTACAATTACTCCGTCTGACTTTGCCACTAACTGATTGCTCCTTACATTACCAAGATTCTCTTCCATTCTCTTAAGCTCCAGCTCTGCATTTTCAATCATAAAATTTAAGCTCGTCTTTGCATATCCAGTATCATGATTTGCACTAGAGCTTTCCTGTCTTGCCAAAGCTAACTCTGCTTCTTTTTCTATAATAGCCTTTTTATTATCTTTTTTCAGAGAATCTAAATATTCATTATATGTAAGTTGAGCTTTGTTTAATACATAAAGGGCTTCATTCACTTCTGCTTGACTTCCTTCTCCTGCTTCCATTTGTTTGTTGGCATTATTTAAAAGCATTCTTCCATACTCAATTTCAAAGGAATATGTTTCCAGCTCTGGAGAAGTATACGTTCCTGCATTTAATGCATCCCCTGAAGAAACCAGTTGATTCAATTCATCCTCTAGCTGAACTACCTTTTTATCCAATACAGTACTTTCTTGAGGACTAATATTTTTTTCTTTTTTTAATTCAAGTTTTAATAATGCTATTTCTTGTTCTTTTTTTTGAAACTCTTCTTCCAATTGATATAACACATCTTGATTTACTTCAAAATCCATAATAACCTGACCCGCCGTTACTTGCATTCCTTCTTCCACATAAATGGTCTGAACATACCCCTCTTGTCTGGAATATATTTCATTGGTATGATAATGCTCCACCAATGAATTCACCTCCACCGCATTCACTAGCTTTCCCCCACAAGGAACCGTTACTGTTACCTGAGGAAGTCTAGAATAATAAATTGTTTTTGAGAAAAAAGTAAGCAACAAAGCAACCACCACAAAACAAGACATAACAATTATAAATTTCCGATTCAATTCCTTTTTCATACACATCTCCAATTAATCCATATTAAGCAACCAACACCTAGGAAAAACGGCTCTCCAAAGTCAATAACAGCTTGAAGAATGACTCCCCGAGCCATTCTTCGGTGTGAAGCTTTAGAATTTGTTAGGCGATGTTTTTTAGCGCCTTAGAAATTCTCTTCACACTTTTATACTTTCAGCCCCG
>CAZKGP010000003.1:0-14275 GCA_964552225.1 uncultured Acetatifactor sp. | reverse complement strand
CTCCAATTAATCCATATTAAGCAACCAACACCTAGGAAGAATGGCTCCCCAGAGCCAATGCGAGCTTAAAGAATGGCTCGCCAAAGTCAATACGAGCTTGAAGAATGGCTCGCCGAGCCATTCTTCGGTGTAAAGCTTTAGAACCTTCTTAGGTGGCGTACTTTGGCACCTTAGAAGTTCTCTTTACACTTTTATACTTTCAGCCCCGACAACTTAATCCCTTCTTTCAAATAATCTTGCCCAAAATACAAAATAATAAGAACAGGGCAGGAATAGAAGCACGCCGCAGCGAAGGAAACTCCCATTTGCTGTTGATTAATACTTGCAAGGAAGGTAGACAACGGTTTGGCATGACTATCTTGAATAAAAATCACTGCTTGCTCCACCACATTCCAATATTCCACAAAAACCAACATGGAAACGCAAGCAATGGCAGGCTTTATGATAGGTAAAATAATATATCTAAATATACTAACATGTCCTGCGCCATCTATACTTGCTGCTTCCAGATAAGAAGCTGGTAGCATTTTCAGATACTGCCTCATCAAAAAAACTCCAAATGGGCTAAAGATACCTGGCAATATAATCGCTGCGTAATTATCTGTAATATTAAATAAATCAGCAACAATATAATTGGGCACCAAGGTTACTTGCAGAGGAAGTAACATAACAATGACATAAAGAAAAAACAACACTTCTTTTCCTTTAAATTTAAGAACAGTAAATGCATACGCTGCCATAGAAGATACTATTATTTGCCCCAATACAACAGGCACTGTAATTTTAACAGAATTCCAAAACATATTGAGATATAATGGACTTTCTATTAATATCTGTTTATATTGGGACAATGTTACCGTATCAGGTATGAGATTCATCTCAATATATTTTTTACCAGGACTAAATAAATCGCCTTCTGTACCATAATGTACATTTATTTCCTGATTCCCCATAAAGGAATTAGTGAAAATAAGTATTAAAGGATAAATATAGATTAATACCACAAGTATCCCTAGCACTATTCCTATCCACTTTAAATAACAATTGTATTTATGTTTATACTTTGTTCTCATTTTAACTCCCATCATTCCACACTTCTGGTTATGTGAAATCCTTTGAAATATGGTGTTCCAATCGAAAAATTACTAAAACAATTACTACAATAACAGCCGTTACCACATAAGATGAGCTAACCAGTTTTGGATAATTTAATGCCAAAAACATATTATTCATATAATGCTGTAATATATATAAACTTTCATGAGGATATTCTCCTGTTATAATGTAGATTTCTTTAAACACCTTAAATGAATTTACAAAGGTCATAATAAAACATAACAACATAGTAGGTTGTAAGAAAACAAATGTTATTTTATAAAAACACTGCCATTTATCTGCCCCTTCTATCTTTGCATATTCATAGTAATCATCAGGAATGTTATGTAACGCACTTAAAAAGAGAATCATGTTGTATCCAATATTTTTCCACAAGAATATAATAATCACAACTACCATTCCATACTTACTCTGAAACCAATCAATAACTTCTATATCAAATCTCTGTAATAAATGATTCACTACCCCATATTCAGTAAAAAGTTTTTCCCAGAAAAAAGCCGTTGTGGCGGAAGGTAGCACTAGAGGAATGAGGAACAAGAGTATGATTATATTTTGCCCTTTTTTTAACCGTGATAAAACCAATGCCAAAAGTAGGGATAACAACATATTAAGAGGAATACTTACTACCATAAATCTTATTGTATTGGTTAAACCTTGTAGAAAGTATTCATTTTTAAATAATTCTAAAAACTGTTGAATCCCAACAAACTTGGCATTTATAGGATTATCAATCAGAGCATATCCAAAGGACACTACAAACGGAATGAAGTAAAAAACAGAAAAACCTATAAAACTAATTGCAAGCATTAAAAATGGTATTCTATTTTTTGTCTTCATTGCCATCCCTACCTATTCATTAAAATATTTGTTTACTTTCGCTTGTAGCTTCTTAGCAGTATCTGCTGCGCTTTGTTTACCATCAAAAAATGCTCTATTTTCCTCATACATCATACTGTTAATAATTCGCCTACTGGAATGATCTACATTAACTTGTTCAATCCAACTATTAATTAAGTTCTTATAAGCTGTTTCATCAATTTTGGTATTATTTCCTTCATTTTGAGTAGGTATTTGGCGATCCAAATATGCATTAACTCCATTTCTATTCACACTCAACCCATATAGCGAAGGGGAAGTTTGTACTTCATCAGAAATCATAAACTTCAAAAACTCCCATGCTAATTCCTTATTCGGAGAAGCCGAATTAATACCAAACTGCAGATATGCATTCGTTGCTACATTGCCATCAGCATCACTTATAGGCATAGTATGATAATATGGGCTATCATCCATTAATTCATAAAAAGCTGCTGACTCACCATAATCTTCCAACATAGCAAAATAGTATTCCATATTGTAAAAGTCAAGTCCTGACGTATCAAAGTATCCCTTTGCTTCCAATTCCGCACCTTTATGGAGCAATTGAATATACTCTTCTGTATCAAAGTAGGCTTCTTTTGCTTCTTCATTTACAAATTTATTCCACTGATCATTTACCAAGCTTGATACAACCCCATATCCACTGGAAATTGCCAAATAAGTATTTTTACGATTGGTACTATCCATTAATTTTAATGCATAATCTAGTGCCTTTTCATAACTAATGTTTTTCATATCATCTGGTAGAAATTGACCACAGTCATCTACTAACGTTTTACTAAATTGAACCGACTGCACACCAGTTACCAAAGGAAGATAATACATTTGCTTGGAACTCCTGCCTGCTGCATCAAATACATTCATATAATAATTCTCTTCATTGATTTCAGGTGAATGATTCATATAAAAAGATAATTCTTCAAATGCTCCCATAGAGATATACTTTTGCATTGGCAATCCACTAGTTAAAATAATATCCTCTGCATCTCCAGTTATAATACGCGTATTCAATTGGCTTAAATAATTCTCAGAACTTTGCTCTCCTGAAGGATCTACTGCCATTTCTGCTCCTCCCTCCAATTGAACTACCTCAAACGTCCTAAAAGTATGAATATCTATCTTAACATCAGGATATTTATCCATAAACATTTGTGCTCCTACTTCTATAATTGGCATTTCATCAATCATAGAGATAGTAAGCTCACCTTTCATTTCTGGGGGGATATAGGTTCGTTCTAGTTCTTCATTTGAGGTTTCTACTCCACTAGCCAAATCGTTATCAACGCCATGCTCCTGGGCAATGGGTTTTATATCGGCAAGTGCAGTATTTTCCTCATTGGTGTTACCACACCCTGACATAGTAAGGGATACTAACAGTAATAAACTAAGTATTTTTTTCTTCATAATTGATAATCTCCTTCATTAAACTTAATTATGTAGGGTTCAAAAAAGTATTTTGTCCCTTTGCTTGATACCTATGGATTGCTCCTCACTTTGTGACCCTGATATCATTATATTATTGAAACAACAAAAAACTCTTAGAAATTTCATAGGAAATTTCTAAGAGTTTTTAATTATAAATCAATCAGTACCTTAAACATATCACCTTCTGTTTCAATGCGAATATTACCACCATGGAGAAGCACAATACTTTTAGCTATGGCAAGTCCTAAACCGGAACCTTCTGTTTCCCTCGCCTCCGTTCCACGCTTAAATCGCAAAAAAAGTTCTTCTGGCTCAAAGGCAATTCGCTCTGATGCTATATTTTTAATGCCAATATGCACCTGTCCCTTTTCTTTGTCCTCCGAAATATATACATAAATTCGCGTATGTTCCATTGCGTATTTTATGGCATTTTGTAAAAGATTATCAAAGACTCTCCAAATTCTGTTGCCATCACAAGAATGTATAATTTTAGGTTCTTTGCATTCTATAATCAATTCCAGATTTCTTTGTTTTAATTGTTCTTTATACTCGTGCTGCATTTGTTTCCAAAGAAGCAAAATATCCATGTCTTCCCGATTTAATTCCACATTTCCACTTTCTAATTTTGAAAGGTCAAACAAATCGTTGATTAATAGATGTAACTTTTCTGCATTTTTTTCCGTCTGCGCAATATAATATTGCTTATCCTTATTGACTTCCTCTCTTTTCAAGAGCTCAATATAATTAAGTACCAAGGTAAGAGGTGTACGTAAGTCATGAGAAATATTCGTTACTAACTCATATTTTAGACGTTCGCTTTTCTTTTGTTCCTCCAAAGAATGAATGTAGCTTTCCCTAATATGATTAATCGCCATAGCAATTTCTGCCATAGAACCATCCCCTATTATTGGAACCTCTATTTCTGTTTGTTCTTTTGATATACGTTCAGCACTCTCAATTATTTGATTTTTATATTGAATATTAATGTTCTTTATGCTCTGCAATATAAGTGCAAACAATAACATCAATACTATATGCACTGCCACATACTTATAATCTATTCTTATAATTCTTCCAGACAAACTTACCACAATAGTAATATACCAGCACAAGAGCAAAATAAATGAAACCAGCCATACGGGCCATAATTTTGTTCCTCTGTTCTCCCAATTTTGCAATAATAGCTGTCTATCTTTTCTATATTGTAAGACCTTTACAGAAAAAGTTATGATAAGCATGATTGCTCCAAAAAGTAGGGTGCTTAATATAATAAATAGTATAATTAGTGTTCTTAACATCCAAAAGGATACTACATTCCTACTATATCTAGGAAGAATAAAAAAGAATAAAACAGTTGACATAATCATGCCTATTATGTGGATATCTATCTTAATTTTATACAACCATTCCGTATTTTCACCCAATGCCTTTCTTCCCATAAGCAAAAATAATATTGCTCCAAAAACAAACGAGCCACCTAAAATAGTACACGATACAAATAAAAGTTGTCTCTGATTTAAAGAGTGCTGAATAGATGTTGCAATAATCCCATGAGTTAAGTTTTCCGTGTTAACAAAAACATATCCTGAAAGTTTATTATTATCACTGGTATTTTCATCTAAGGAAGATAACTCTATTTCCGCTCCCTTTATCTCTACATCGGTATATTCAGTAATTTCATACCACTTTTTATTATCTTCTGCATATTGATAAACAATCAAATCTTCCTGTGATAATGCTGTTTCGTAATCTAACGTTACAGGTAGGTTGGTAAACACTTCTCCTGTCTCCTCTAGGGTCACATAATAATAGGTATTAGCTTCCCGAAACATAAAAGATTCTCGTTCTTGTTCCGTCATCTGACCTTCCACTAAACGCTTTACATCATTACAATAAATTGATATTGAAGTACTAAGATTAGATTCACTATAAATATATTCCTCAAAAAATAAGCTTCGATTTTTCCATACACTTACACTAGATACCAAGCTTATACTTAAGCAAAATATAGAAATAAAAAAAGAAATTATGTTCTTCATGCTTTGATTTCCTTTGCTTTTTTATTCTATGAGATATCCTCGCCCCCACACCACCTTTAGATATAAGGGGTCTTTGGGATTTTCCTCAATTTTCTCCCGCAACTTACTAATGTGGAACATAACTGTACTTTCCGAACCCAAAAATTCTTGTTCCCATACAGCTTCATAAATAGCTTCAACTGACATAACCTCGCCCTTATGCTTTGCCAAAAAACACAATATCTTATATTCAGTAGGTGTAAGCTTTACGGGTATTCCGTTTACTTCTGCAGCCTTTTTTTTCAAATAAATGGTAAGTCCACGAATACTTATTTGATCTTGAACTGATATGTTTTGATTCAATTCTGTATATCTTCTCAGTTGTGCTTTGATACGTGCCACTACTTCCAAGGGACGGAAAGGCTTTGTAATATAATCGTCTGCCCCAACCTCCAGCCCTTCAATTTTATCAACCTCTTGTGTCTTGGCTGACAATAAGATAATGGGAATGTTGTTATTTGCTCGAATCTGAAGCGTAGTTTTCATCCCATCCAGCCTAGGCATCATAATATCCATTAAAATCAAATGTATCGTATGATTTTTCAAAGCCTCCAAAGCCTCTATCCCATCCATTGCATGATAGGTACAGTAACCCGCTTCCTTCAAATAAATATCTAGTATCTCTATAATTGCAGGGTTATCATCTACAAGTAAAATATTATAACTCGCCATTTAAACCTAACTCAATTCTGCCAAAGCTAAATATGAAGAATGCACCTTTTGCATTCTTTCTTCTCGTCTTTTACACTAGTTTACCTGAAATTTCTTAGATATTTCTTAGATATTTATTAGTATTTCACGCTATTCGAATTGAGCCTGATAGAGTTTCCGATAGGCTCCATTTAGTTTCATTAGTTCTTTGTGGGTTCCCTGCTCCACAATGTCACCATCCTTAACTACAAGAATCAAATCTGCATTTTGAATAGTAGACAAACGATGGGCTATAACAAAACAAGTTTTATCTTGCATTAGCTTGCGCATAGCTCTTTGAATCTGTATCTCAGTTCTTGTGTCTACATTAGATGTTGCTTCATCAAGTATGAGCATTTTAGCATCTAGAATCATGGCTCTTGCAATGGTCAATAACTGCTTTTGGCCCTTTGATATATTCGTGCCTTCATCTGTCAAAATAGTATGATACCCTTGAGGTAAACGTTTTATAAAAGAGTGTATATGAGTTGCCTTAGCTGCACTTACAACATCTTCCATTGTAGCCCCTTCTTTGCCATAGGAAAGATTTTCAAAAATGGTACCAGTAAATAACCATGTATCTTGAAGCACCATTGCATAGGATTGACGCAGACTGTTTCGTGTCACTTGGGAAATCCCCTGATTATCCACTGAAATTTCACCTGCTTCTGGGTCATAAAACCTCATTAATAAGTTAATTAAAGTGGTTTTACCAGCACCAGTAGGACCTACTACAGCAATTAATTTTCCTGGTTCTGCTACAAAACTCAAATCGTGAATTATCGTTTGTTCTGGTACATAACCAAATTTTAAATGATTTACTTCTACCGTTCCCTCAACCTGATTCAATTCCGTAGCTGTGATAGAATCTTCTTTTTCAGGCGCTTCATCCATAAGCCCAAATACTCTCTCAGCGGCTGATAATGAGGATTGGAGCTCACTCATTATATTAGCCATCTCATTAATTGGTCCAGAAAATTTTCTAGAATATAATACAAAAGAAGAAATATTTCCTATGGACATAGAGCCTGCCAAATATAGCAATGCACCAAAAATACTAATCAATGACAAGGATAAGTTATTTACAAAATTAATAGTTGGTCCAACTACACTTCCATAGTATTCCGCTTTATAGTAAGCCTCAACAGCCTCTTTGTTTTTCCCATCAAAGCGTTCTATTGTGTGTTTTTCACGATTATATGCTTTAATGGTTTTTTGTCCTGATACCATTTCTTCCACAAAACCATTCATTTCGCCTAATTTTGCAGAACGTTTACGAAACAAAGGCCTTGTTTTGCCAGTAATAATTTTAGTTAAAATAATTGACAAAGGTACTGTAATTGCAAAAATCAATACTAACTGAGGTGATATATTTATCATCATAATCAATGCTCCCAAGACCGTAATGATCGTAGCTAGTACTTGTACTAAGTCATTGGAAAGAGAAGCATTTATAGTATCAATATCATAAGAGATACGGCTAATAATATCTCCCGTAGAATGAACATCAAAATAACCCACTGGCAAAGATAGTAAATTTTCAAATACATCTTGTCGCATTTTACACACTACCTTACGACTGATATGAAGCATTAAAACCTGCAATCCATATGCCATAAGAGCTGAAAGAATATAAAAACCTATCATCCATAATGCATAATAGAAAACAACTTCAAAATCAACAGCGCCTTTTCCAGGCTCAATTGCACTAATAGCATAACCTGTTAATCTAGGTCCAATCAAAGCAAATATATTACTTCCCATAGTACAAATGAATGCTAAGAAAAGTAGCCATTTATAATGGAACATATATTTCCCCAGTCGAAGTAAAGTAGCCTTGGAATATCTTTTTTTAGTAGTTTGTTTAGGCATGTATATCATCCCCCTCTCCCATTTGAGAGTGGCTGATTTCACGATAAACTTCACAGCACTTCATTAAGTCATCATGAGTGCCATACCCTATCATCTCACCATCTTCTAATACTAAAATATGATCTGCATTTCTAATGGAACTGATTCTTTGAGCAACAATTACCAGCGTTGTTTCTGTGTAGTGCTCCTTCAAACCTTGTCTTAACGCCGCATCGGTTTTATAGTCAAGTGCACTAGAGGAATCATCTAGAATCAAGATATCAGGTTTTGAAACAAGAGCTCTTGCTATAAGTACTCGTTGTTTTTGTCCTCCACTTAAATTGGCCCCTTTTATATTTAATGCTTCTTCTGCCTTATCCTCTTTGGATTCTACGAATTCACTTGCTCTTGCGTATAATAAAGCCTCTTGAATTTGTTCAGAGGTAAATTCCCGTCCTAATGTAATATTTTCAGTGATTGTCTCTTCAAAAATAGTATCATTTTGGAAAACAACACCAAATTTCTTTTTCAATTCTCCTTCAGAATAAGTGCGTATATCATTTCCCTGTATTAAAATCCTTCCCTTATCAGGATCATACATACGCATTAAAAGCTGAATAATAGTAGATTTTCCAGAACCGATTTCCCCAATAATTCCTAGCATTTCACCCTTCTTAATCTTAAAATTAATATTTGTAAGATTTGTATCTTCTTGCTTATTATAAGAAAAGCTTACATTTTCAAATATTATTTCAAAATCATCTGCCGTATCTTCGTAAATAGAATCTAGTATTTCCATATCATTAGGGGATGTCAGTACTTTTTCAATACGATTACTAGATGAAATAGACTTAGATACTTCTTCAAAAATTTTTGACATAGACATCATTGCATGTAAGATAATAGTAAAGTATGTTGTAAATGCAATTATTTTCCCCACTTCTGATACTCCGCCATTTACTCCGTAAGCACCAACTATAATAACCCCAACTAGACCAAGATTCAGCAAGATATGCATAGAAGGATTAATAACAGCCATAACCATACCAGACTTTCTCTCTTTTTCTACTACCTCTTTATTAATTTCATAAAATTTTTCTGCTTCAAATTCTGTTTTAGACAGTGCTTTTATGACTCTAATTCCTGCAATAACCTCTCGCACTGTACGAACAAAACGATCTGTTGTTTCCTGTAGCTGACTATAAAGAGGAATACTTTTTCGAGACACATACCATGTAACGCAGGATAATAAAGGCATGATTGCAACTAATACAAAAGCCATATGATAATCCAATATAAAGGTAATGCAAAGACCGCCTATAAGCAGTATTGGTGCACGAACCCCCAAACGCTGTACCCTTCCCAACATTTTATGAAGATTATAGGTATCTGTTGTAAGTCTGGAAATTAAGGAAGGCTTGGTAAACTGATCTGTTTGACGGTTGGAAAGTTGCATTGTTTTAGCAAATAAATCATGCCGCAAAGTTTCTGTCACATCACGCGCTACTTTTGATGCCATGCGATTGGCAATAATATTAAAGAGAGCAACGAAAATAGAGCACACTATCATAAGCGCGCCCCATCTCACAACTAAGTGTTCTTGTTGCTTGGGTATTACAGAATCTATGATATATGCCAATATATATGGTATACACAAATCCATTATAGTACCTATAAATTTAATTAGAAACCCTACTACCATTCTTGGGTAGTAGGGTTTCACGTAACCTTTTATGAAAAACTTCATATAACTCCTTCATTACATAGACTTATATAACCATTATACTGTTTTAAATACAGATACTTCTGTCTTTAACTCATTCATATTCTCACCTAAAGCATCTGCTGTTTTATCAAGATTCTCTACATTATGCAGTAGCTTCATGGCAATTTCACGTACCACTTCAGTACTTGTTGCAGTTTCCTCAATGATATTAGAAATATTCTTAACAGATTCTAGGGTTTCACTTCTGTCACGATCTGCTTGTTCTGTACTCATTACAATTTCTTTTAATCCTTCGATCAGTTCTAACATGCGTTTATTCATATCACTGAATACTTCAATTACTTCTCCAACTGCTTCTGTCTGCAATGCAACCATACTCTCCGCTTGTCTTGCACTATCCACACTGTTTTTGGTCTGTATCTCAATATTATTAACATTATTTCTTATTTGATTCGCCGCCTCAGCAGAAAGATCTGCCAGCTTACGAATTTCCTCTGCTACTACTGAAAATCCTCTTCCAGATTCTCCAGCTCTTGCTGCTTCTATAGACGCATTTAATGACAAGAGATTAGTTTGTTCTGTAATAGAATTAATGGTTTCTACAAAGGTATCAATTGTTGCAGATTCTTTTTGGAGTTCCGCAATGCTACTACCAACCTTAGCGGTCATCGAAGTTGTTGATTCTGCACTTTTACCTAGGTTACGAACAATTCCCATACCACGTTGAATCATCTCTTCTGTTTCATTTACAAGCTTTTCAACACTCTTAGCAGTGCTGGTAACTTCTTGTATTTCAGCAGATAGTTGGTCTGTTTTCACAACACATTCTTGAGCATGCTGAGCTTGTTTCTCCATACCTTGATTAATCTCACTGATAGCTTGTGTAATATCCGTAGAATATTCATTAATTACATTAGAAGCTTGTTTTACTTGATCAGATGAAGCTTCAAGTTGTTCTGTTGCCATACCAACTTTTACAACAAGATTCTTATTGTTTCTAATCATATCTGAAGTAGAATTACCTAGACTACGGAATTCATCTCTACTACGTACTTTAATGCCTACTGTCAAATCGCCCTTCGCAACTTCATCTAACGTTCTAGAAATACGTTTCATATTTCCTTGAATGCCTAAAGATATAATAACTCCAATTGCAACTGCTATGATACATGCTAAAATAACTAGAGTAATGGTTAATCCTTTAATTTCCTCAGCCTGTCCTGTAACTATTTTCATGGGAACTAAAGCAACTACACAACCACCATGTTCCTCACTCAAGCTATATAAAAATAGATAATCATCTCCATTGTATTTGATTTCGCTAACACTAGATAATTCTCCGCTATTGATGGCTTCTTGATAAAATTCTTGATTAAAGAAAATAGTTTCCAAACCAGCAAATGCGCTTTCACTGCCTTCTGCCAAAGTTTCGGATATAATTTCTCGTCCGTTTTGTGTAACAAATCCAACAACACTGCCTTCACCTAGTTGAATTCCGTCTAAGAACTCTTTAATAGCTGATTGCTTAACGTCTACAACAACACATGCATTGTTTGATTTTGACATAAATTGGCAAGCTAATATGTAATCCGAACTATCAATTAATAGATATTCATCAAGTAAATCATGTTTATCTACCCATTTACTAAGTCGTTTGCCATCTACAGCCATTGCTTCCCGATATTTTTCAAAAACACCTTTTGTTGTAGCTGAAGTTTGTGTTGTTAACATATTTACATCTTCTTTGGTTATAATATGTATATCACTTATAAATGGGTTGGAAACCTGAGAAGATAATATTTCCGATCCTTTAGAAGTTAAAAAGTTCATCTTCTCCAAGGGGTCAGATATAAGTCCTAAATAGTATCTTCCTAAATTACTATCATAAGCATATTTCATTGCTTCTGATACAATAAAGGAACCACTCATTTCAATATATTCATTAGCCATGTTAATCGTCTGGGCGGTAGACTCTTGAAATTTCTGACTCATACCTTCTGCTGATTTCTGATATGCCAATGTACCTACAATAATCATAAAAAGAATAGGAATTATAAAACATAAAAATATTTTATTACGTATGCTAAATAATAAAAATTTTGAACTACTCTTAGAAGTTGTTTTAGTTACCTTCTGCTTATCATTTTTTTGTTTTTTATTAATAGTTTTAGTTTTATCAACTACACTTTTATTAACTACACCTTTTTCCTTCTTTTTATTTAATAATTGTTTAATCGACTTATTTTCTTTTCTGCTCTTGGTCTCCATGGCCATTCACAAACTCCTCTCATTGTATCTTATTTTCTTAATCACAACCCTTAATAGTATAATTTTACGCCATTTTCATTCTTTTTTAAATGCTTAAATTGACAAAAATATGTAATTTTTTGGTACATAATAACTAAATTTTATAAAAATATATATTTATATTATCACTTTTGCGTTTTTATTGACATAAGTACATTAAATTTATATAAAATTGTTGAAAATCATCTACCTCAGCCAAATTGATAATAGTTGTTATATTTTTAACGTGTTGAAGATTAAATTGCACTTCTTTTTGATTGTCCCCTTTGTATAACTTCATTCCCAAACGTAGCGCTCCACTTAATGCAGTATTTCCACCCGTTTTCACCTTTAGCTCTAGTTCCTTGGGTAATAATCCTATGCGTGATGCATCTTCAGCCTTAAGATAATAACCAAATCCCCCTGCCAAAATAACTTGATCTATTTCTACTGGTCCACTTAAACCATACTGTTTAATTAGCACTTGTATTCCTGCAGCTATAGCACCTTTTGCCATTTGAATACCTCTTATATCTTGCTGTGAAACCAAAGTATTGCCAACTATAATTCCATTTTCAAAATAGGGGTCTACCAAAAGCCCTGTTTCATCTAAAATTCCCTCTTCTAAAAGAGTTGCTATTAGATTCACTATATCTGCTCCCCATATTCCCCTTGTTGCAGCACCTTCAAATGCAGGACCTGCTGCAGTAGCGCAAGCAATTATTCTCTCACTGTTTCCAAGCACGATCTCACCATTTGTCCCCAAGTCAATAAACAAGGTAAGTGCTTTATTCTCAGCTATTTCACATGCATAAATACCAGACATAATATCAGCTCCTACAAATGCTGATAATCCAGGAAAAATCACAGTTTTTATACCACAGATTTCTGTATCTATTTCCTCTAAATGAGATGCATAAAAAGGAGCTTTCCCCAAATTTTCTGTATTCCATCCCATAAGCAAATATATCATGGTAGTATTGGCGGCAATTACCATACCTAGTAATTGTTCTTTTCCCTTGATAACCTTGCGAAAATGTTCTATCCCCTGCTCCAAAACCTGTAATACGGATTCTTGCATTTCTTTAGCTACACAAGGGTTTTCGGCCTTTTGAATCCGAGAAAGAACATCTGCACCATAGGAGGTTTGAGGATTTACCGTAACGAAGCGGTCTAATTCCTTACCACCATCACCATAAAGAATCATTGCTATAGTAGTAGTCCCTATATCAACTGCTATAAAATTTCCTTTTAGTGTAAGGAGTCCTTGTTCCCATCTTCTTTCTTGAAAACGGTCTGTTATGACTTCAATTCCACCTTTTCCATGAAAGCAACGTCCGCAACCAGTACAAATATCACATCTATTTCCCTTTTGCAAACTTGACACCATTCTCTCCTTTCACTTTATCCCAACTTAGTATTTATTTGGCAACATATTGATGCCTTTCAAGTTCTTTCTATACTTATATGAATTGATTGAGCTTTCTATCATAACTATAATCAATTCCACTTAAGGTATCAACCAACTCTTGTTGCTGTATTTCCAAATCATCACATAATGCTTCAATATTCTGATAATAATCTCTCAATTTCATATTGATAAAACTGAGTAGCATCACTGGGTTTTTAGGTATCATACCCTTCTCCTCCTATACAAAAAAACAATGCAATAGATACATCCTATCACATTGTTTTTTTAACTACAACTCATTTATTGCTTATTTATTTTCATTTGAACTTGATAATATAATATCCATATTACCTATTAATTCCACTTCACCATATTCATAAGGTAACAGCATGTGATCTCCTTTATAAATAGGGCGCCCATTTATAATACCATTTCCATCTAATACACTAAGGATAAGGAAGGGATAATCCTGTGAAAGCTCCACTTTTCCACGTACAGATAACTTCCATACTTTATAATAAGATGATTCAACCAAAAGATTCATTTCATTCTCGGGCAATTCACCAGCATAACTAATGGAACTTTCGTATGCATTATCAGGTACATTAATCACATCAATACTCTGTTGCACATGAAGTTGTCTAGGCATACCATCTACTAATCTGCCATAATCATATACTCGATAAGTAATATCACTATTTTGTTGGGTTTCAAGGATTAAGAATCCCCCCTTAATTGCATGTACTGTACCTGGATCAATTTGAATAAAATCACCTTTTTTGATAGGCACTTCACGAATCAAATCCTGAT
>CAZKGP010000002.1:9238-34716 GCA_964552225.1 uncultured Acetatifactor sp. | reverse complement strand
AAGCGGAAAATGAGCCAGTGGATGAGACTTATCATTATGCCAGAATGATTGCAGAGCATGCGGCACAGTTTTCTTTAGAAATAACCAAGGTTACGGGAAGTTCTAAGGGGATGGGAAGTACCAAGGATAAGTACAGAACGTGGAAAATGACAAAGTACATACCTGAGATTCCAGATTATTTAAAAGCATATAAAATTCTGATTCAGAGAATAAGAAACGATTTACAAGACTATACGCCCTACGGCATAAACGGTGCCCTTTTGTCTGATTTTGACAAGGCTGAAGTGTTCATTGACAGAATGGCAAAATACCCAGATGAGATTGCTTTGTATACAGAGGATTTGACAGGAAGAGATAACTCAATCCTAGTAGCCATCAGTAATTTTACATCTCAAATAACGGCACAGTCCTTTACTTTGGACATGATTTATCTGGGAGAAGGGGATTTACCTCCTGCAAAGGCAAGTTTGCCAACGGCTATGGGGAATTGGGCAACTACACTATTCAATTCCTTCACCTCAGAGAAATATACCACTAAGGTAGAGGATGAAGAAGTTCTTACCATATGGGTAAACAGAGCCTTAACTCATGTAGATTTGCTACAGAAGATGGTAGATACGGAATTTACACCAGCTACTGGAATTAAGGTAAAAATAAGTGCTATGCCAGATGCCAACAAGCTAACGTTGTCAGCTGCTGCGGACCAGACGCCTGATATTGCTTTGGGACTGTCCTCTCACATGCCCTTTGATTTGGCGTCTAGAGGGGCATTGTATGATATGACAAAGTTTGAAGATTTTTGGGAAGTGGCAGGACGTTCTGTGGCAGGAGCTTATGTACCTTATCTATATAACGGTGGTGTTTATGCAATGCCGGAAACCTTGGATTTCTACTGTATGATTTATCGGACGGATATTTTCAGAAGTTTGGAGATGGAGGTACCTGACACATGGGATGATGTGATTTCCATGTTACCAGAACTACAGCGTTACGGTATGAACTTTTATCATAATATTTCCAGTGGTGTAGGATATAAATGGTTCTACCAAACCACACCCTTAATTTTCCAGAATGGAGGAAAGCTCTACGCAGACAATGGTATGGAGACAACACTTGATAGTCCTGATTCTGTTAAGGGGCTTCAGAGATTAGGAGACTTATTTATTGCCTATTCTTTGGATCCACAGGTAAATCAATTTTTTAACTCCTTTAGATATTCTGTTCTTCCAGTAGGTATATTGGCTTCTCAAGATTATATCCTTATGAAAAACGGTGCCCCTGAAATGGAAGGGCAGTGGGCTTTGGCTCCTTATCCAGGAACATTACAGGAAGATGGAAGTATAGACCGGTGGTATATTGCCAACGGTACAGGAGGGGTTATTTTTAAGGATTCTCAGAAGATAGAAGATTCATGGGACTTCTTAAAGTGGTGGACCAGTCATGACGTACAGGTTTCTTATACCTATATGCTTCAATCAACTTATGGAAATGAATTTTTCTGGATTCCCTCCAATGTGAAAGCATTACAAGATGCTCCTATAGATCAAGCGGATAAAGAGATTATTTTAGATATGGTGTATTGGATCAAAGACGTTCCAAGAACACCAGGGCAATATATACTAGAACGATCTATTTCAGATATTTGGAACGCAATGGTTTTTGACGGAACCAGTGCTCAGGTAGCAGTTGATGAAAAGGCTATTGATATCAACAGAGAGATTAAAAAGAAGATGATAGAGCTTGGATTTGCTGATGCTCAGGGCAACCAGATAAAGCCGTATACCGTGTATGATATTGAATGGGTACAGGAGCAAATGGATTTGGCAGGAAAGGAACAGGATAAGAATGAGTAATAAAACCGTTGAAAAAAAGAAACAATCATGGGTTCATACGGAAGGTTTTAAAGCCGCAATACTGCTAGCACCATATGCATTGTTGTTTTCTATCTTTATTTTGGTACCAGTTGTGGTGGCAATAGGCTTATCCTTTACCTATTTTGATGTAATCAACCCACCAAAGTTTACTTCCTTGCTTAACTATATCACCTTATTTACTCAGGATAAGATGTTCTTGAAAATGGTAATACCCAACACCTTTCTTTATGCTTTAATCGTAGGTCCAGGAGGATATATCCTTTCCTTCCTACTGGCGTGGATGCTAGCACAGATTCAGAAATTACCTCGTACTATTTTGGCATTGGCTATTTATACCCCAAGTATGGTAGGGCAGGTATTTATCGGTGTTATTTGGAAGGCTATTTTTTCAGGGGATCAAAGGGGTATAGTGAATAACCTATTGATTGAGTGGAGAATTATTGACCAGCCAATTCAGTTCCTTTTAACTAAAGACTGGTTTATGGAAATCATTATAATTGTTTCCCTTTGGTCTGCTATGGGAATTGGTTTTCTTGCAATGATTTCCGGTATTCTCAATGTGAATGAGGAATTGTATGAGGCGGCATATGTGGATGGAATGAGAAGCAGATTTCAAGAGATTATGTACATAACCATTCCGTCCATGAAACCTCAGATGCTGTTTGGTGCAGTTATGGCCATTGTAAATGCTTTTAATATGGGATGGATTGGTGTGACTCTTTCTGGAATGAACCCCACACCAGAGTATGCGGGTCAGTTGATTACCAACCACATTGATGACTATGCCTTTATTAGGTACGAAATGGGTCAGGCCGCAGCGATTTCTGTGGTGCTTCTCATTATTGTATATCTTTTTAACAAGGTAGCTCATAAATTATTTGGCGAAAAGGACTAAGGAGGTGGGAACATGGCTAAGACCAATGGAAAAAGACGTGTAAGAAACAGAAGTAAATTCGGCGGTACAAAAATCAATCCTAGGTACTTTTCCCTAAGTCAAATCAAGTTTTATTTGATTTTACTGCCACTGGCAACCTTCATGATTCTGCCCGTTGTTTTTATTATCAATCAGGCTTTTAAGCCTTTGGGAGAATTGTTTGCTTTCCCCCCTACTATTTTTGTAAAAAAACCGACCATGGATAATTTTAAGGACTTGTTTTCCCTTTCTTCTTCTACAGGGGTTCCTATGTCTAGATATTTATTTAATTCCATTACTGTAACAGTAACAACGGTGTTGCTAAATTTAATCATTACCATTATGGCAGCGTATGCTTTGGCTAAGAAAAAATTTAAATGGAAAAGTAGATTGTTTGAAATTAATCAACTGGCTCTTATGTTTGTGGCTACAGCAGTGGCTGTACCAAGATACTTAATTATTGTAAATCTTCAGATACGCAATACATATTGGGCACATGTACTTCCTTTGGTAGCCATGCCTGTGGGATTATTCTTAGTAAAGCAGTTTGTGGATCAGATACCTGATGCTTTGATAGAAGCTTCTGTTATGGACGGAGCCAATGACTGGATGATTATCCGTAAAATAATCATTCCTCTCACTAGACCAGCGCTAGCAACTAGTATTGTTCTTACTTTCCAGCAAGTGTGGGATGCGGTAGAAGCTTCTAATAACTATATTGCAGACGATTCTATGAGAACTCTAGCTTACTATTTGACTAGTATATCTACTAATAATACTATTGCGGCAGCAGGTATGGTAGCAGCAGCTTCTGTTATTTTATTCTTACCCAAACTGGTTATTTTTGTATGTATGCAAACACAGGTTATGAGTACCATGAGCCATTCAGGCATCAAATAGAAGGAGGCAGACATGAAAAAAAGAATAAAAGCAGCTGCCCTTCTATTGGCGACAGTTTGTGCAATAGGCGGTGCTTACCCAATGGAAGCGGAAGCCTCCAAAACCACTAGCTTCACCTATACATTAGACGAAAATAAGTATTACATAAGGACACAGGATGCTTATTTACCAGAACGGACCGTAACAGATTTGGGATTAAATAAGCCACAGGATTTATTTGTAGACGAAGAGAATCAACTTTATATTGCAGACGGCGGAAATAGAAGAATTGTTATTTATGATATTGAAGCAGGACAGGTAAAGGCGGAATTAACACATTCAGAGTTTGCTCTTCCAAAAGGCGTTTTTGTCACAAAAGACGGAGATATTTACGTAGCAGATACAGGAGCAAAGGCAATTTTTCAATTTAATAAAAACCTAGAGCTGATTCAAAAGTTCGAAAAACCACAAACGCCATCTTTTTCAGATACTAATTTTGAACCTGCTAAAATAGCTGTGGACAGCGGTGAAAATATGTATGTAGTAGGAGAAGGCGTATATAACGGCATAATGCAGTTTGCTCACAGCGGAGATTTCTTGGGATACTTTACTGCTGATCAAGCCAAATTAACCATGTCACAAAGAATTCGAAGGATTTTTGCTACTAGAGAGCAAAGAGCTAATTTAGTGGATGCAGTTCCTGATACTTTCAGTAATCTATGCATTGATAACAAGGGGACTATATACACCACTACTATGGGTAGTCGAAAAGATGGAATGAAAAAGCACAATACTGCTGGCGGTAATATATACAAGGAAACTGTGTATGGCATGTATGACATGACGGATGTGTGGGTAGATGACTCAGGAATTATCTATGCCTGTGGACAGAGTGGATATATAGAGGTGTTTTCCAAACATGGAGAGCTTATTTTTGAATTTGGTTCCTATGTGACTACCTATGATATTGCAGGATTATTTTCTGCACTGCCTGCCATAGCGGTGGATCAAAACGGTAATATTTGGACTGTAGATGGGGAAAAGGGATATTTGCAGAGCTTTGTTCCTACAGAATATGCCCTTATGATATATGAGGCATTAGATTTATATGAAGGTGGGTTTTATGAAGAATCCCTAGAGCGATGGAATGAGGTATTAAGGCTGAATCAAATGAGCGTTTTGGCTCATGACGGCGTTGGAAAGGCATACCTTCGCTCACAAAGATATCGGGAAGCTATGGAGCATTTTCAGGTTTCAGGAAATCGGAAGCAATTTTCAGAAGCTTTTTGGGAAGTACGTAATGAATATGTCCAAACATATCTCCCTGTGATATTTTACGGAGGAATCATACTTTTTATTTGCTGGTTTATCCTTAGAAAATTGGATAAGAAGAATGTAATAGATAAAAAGAAGAAGACTTGGAAAGAAAAAATAGGAAATCTTCCTGTTCTTCGGGAGTTGATTTTTTCAAGCTCCATTATAAAACAACCTATTAATAAGTATTATGATATACGAAAGGGTAAAAGTGGAAGTGTTTCTGGGGCTACTTTCTTATATATTATATTTTTTATAATATTTATGCTTTATCAAACCTCTAAAGGTTATATTTATCAGTATGTATCAGTGGAAGATTTGGATATCAATGCTATTGTTATGGGATTTTTCGTAATTCTCGGCCTGTTTATTATTTGTAATTATCTAGTGACCAGCATCAATGACGGTGACGGAAGCTTTGCTCAAGTTTATATGATTCCTGCATATGGTTCGGCACCGCTATTAATCAGTATGACTATGGTGATTTTACTGTCCTATGTTTTTACATATAATGAGGCGTTTCTACTGACTCTTGCTATGCTGATTGGAGGACTTTTAACGATTATTAATATTTTTATAGGGTTACAAACGGTACACGCCTATTCTGGAAAAGAAACGGTGAAAAGTCTAGTGATGACAGTCGTGTTTATGGTGATTGCAGCCATTGTTTCCATTATAGTAATTATCCTTTGGGAAAAGTTGTATCAATTCATCTTTACGGTGGTACAGGAGGTGGTAAGAATTGTTTAAGCATAAAAATATAATAAGAAAAATGCAAACAGGTCTCCTCTGTGTATTGGTTTTGGCACTGGGATTTCCTCAGACCGTATTTGCTGGCAATTATATCTCTACAAATAGGGATACTAGAACACCACCAGAAAAAATGCAGTATGACAAAGAGAAACCCTTAGGCTATGAACTGCTACACGAGACAGAAAACACAGCCTTCTACTGGAAAGAAGAAAGAGATATTCTGGCTATATATGATAAACGAAACGGCTATACTTGGAAAAGCGGAGCAGATATAGGAACTCCTTCTAAGATTAAGTCGGCAGTGAAAGGTGCGAAAACACCTGAGGAAAAAAATGCAGTGGCAGAGCCTTTGGAAGCTAATTTAAATAGTTCTTATACTGCTATAGCCAACTCCATGATTACTGTAGAATATTATGAATCCACTTCAGTAAAATATGCTTCTTCTGCAGCAGAGGAAGGTGTAACTTCCAGGCTGGAAGCAGTGGGAGAGAATGGAACTAAGTGGCGTCTAGATGTAGAATTTATGAGTTTAGATCTTCAGATAAAGGTCTATATTTCACTGGAAGATGGTACAGTAAAGTACCACATTCCTTATGAAGAAGTTTCAGGAAAAGGAAAGCTCCTAATTAAAAGCATATGGCTTACTCCTTTCTTAGGTGCCAGTGGCGGTATGGCTAGTTACTGGGATGAAGAGGCTCAAGCTTATGGGGATGACATACCTAAATACATGGTGCCAGGATACGTTCTAGTACCAGATGGCAGTGGAAGTCTGATTCGATTTCAGGATAATGAAACCTCCTTTGTGGAGTATGTGGGTGATGTATATGGAGATGACTTAGGAGGCAACTCCTACTACAATATGAGTTATGATGATGCCCTTTCCTTTAAGGAACCGGCCATGCCTGTATTTGGAATCGCTCATGGTAATCAGCAGGCTGCTTTTGTAGCTTGGGCTGAAAGCGGTGCAGAATACATGGAAGTAGTAGTCCGTCCTGAAGAAAATAAGAGGATTTTATACACTTGGGCTTATCCAAGATTTGAATACAATACAGAATTTTTTCAGATGTATAATAAAAAAGGTGAGGGGTTCTTTACCATGAAGGAGGAGCCCAGTCATGTTGATATTTCCATGACCTACTGTTTTTTATCAGGGGATGGTAAAGAAGATGCAGCAGCGGATTATACCGGAATGGCTCAAACCTATCGCCAGCACTTAATTCAAACTGGAGTGTTGGAAGAAAAAATGATGAATGAGGGTGATATTCCTATTCGTTTGGACTTTATAATGGGGGATTCTGAAAAAGGTCTTGTGGGCACAGAGCAGGTGGTAGTAACTAAGGCATCTGATGTAAATGAAATGCTGGGAACAGTAATGGAAAATGGGATTACCAATATCAACTCTGGACTCATCGGATGGCAAAAGAAAGGAGAAACCTTAACTTCCCCAGGTAAAATCAAATTTACCAATGCCATTGGTTCTGAAAAGGCGTTTCGAAAGCTGATTCAGGAAATGGAAGCTGAAGGGGTGGATATTTCCTATTCCAGAGAGTTTTCCACTATAAACCAAAAAATGATGAGCTATTACAATACAGCGGTAAAGCATATCAGCAACTGGTACATTAGGATTAATAAAGGGGATATTCTTCCTGAAAATGCAATTGTGGACAGATTTGCCTATGCAGTGCCCGAAAAACAAGCACAGTGGGTTAAGAAATTGGCAGATAGGACTAAGAAATACAGTTCTTCCTTAACAGTGGATGGAATTTCTCATATTTTGGTGAGTAACCACGGTAGAGAAGGGGTAATAACAAGCCTTACCGATGCAATAAATCTGTATCAGCAAACCTTTGAAGAGGCAGGGGAAGAGTTAAAGCTTAATATGGTGAAACCTAACTGCTACCTTTGGAAGTATACAGATCGATATTTGCAGATACCAGTAAACTCTACTCAATATATTTTTGAGACAGATACGGTTCCCTTTTTGCAGATGGTGTTGCATGGGACTATGGAAATGTATGCTCCTTATGCTAACTTTAGCTTTTATACCCAGCCAGATATCCTACGAATGATAGATTACAATGTGAATCCTAGCTTTATCTTGAGCAAGCAGCCCTCTTGGTATTTGGCAGATACCAATTCCTTTGATATGTATTCCACGGAGTTTACGGAATATGAGCCTCTCATCTACAACATATATGCTCAGGTAAATGAGATTCTTTCCGAGACACAGTCTGCAGGCTGGACGGATAGGACAGTCCTTTCAGAGGGAGTTGTTCTAAACGGCTATGACAAGAACAGTGAACACTTTTCTGTGCTCATCAACTATACGGAGAACAGCGTTACATATGAAGGAACTGAAGTTCCAGCTTTGTCCGCACAAATCATCCGATAGGAAATGGATACGTAAAAAGAGATGGGAGTTGTTATGAAAAGAGTAAAAAAGAGAATACATGCGTTAGAACGCAGGCAGAGTGCAAAAGGATATTTGTTTATGCTGCCATGGCTGACAGGTTTTTTGATATTTACCATATTTCCTTTCTTCTACACCATATTTTTAAGCTTCCACGATGTAAAATCCACCATAAATGGATGGGAGATGAAGTTTAATGGTCTTGCTAATTACGATACGGCATTTTTTAAGAACACAGAATTTGTCCCTGCCATAGTGGAATTTTTGAAGATGATTATTCCCTATACCTTTGTGGTGGTTATTTTATCTTTCATTATTTCTTATATGTTGAACCGACTGACTAAATATAAGGGAATATTCCGAACCATATACTTTTTGCCAGTTATTATTATGTCTGGTCCCGTTATGGCTCAAATCCTAGAGGCGGATGTACTGACTCAGCTTGCTGAAGAAATGTCTGCTTACTCTGATATTTTTATTTTACAAATATTATGGAGTTATTCTAGACAATTTGCCAGCCTGTTGATGGATGTTTTTGATCAGTTGTCTATGATTCTTTGGTTTACGGGAATTCCTATTATCCTGTTTATCAACGGACTTCAGAAAATCAATATCAGTATGTATGAAGCAGCCAAAATTGATTCTGCTAATAGTTGGCAGATTTTGTGGAAGATTACCATTCCCAATATTAAATCCACAGCAATGGTATCTACTATATTTACCATTATCCAGTTGGCTACTTATGATTCTGACGGAATTTATGGACTGATTAAGGAGGCGGCAGGAAATCTCAGCAATGGATTGGGATATGCTGCAACCTATGCTTGGATATACAGTTTATTGGTTCTTATCATTATTGGATTGGCATTTTTGATATTAAAAGATAAAAAAGCAGACAAGGAAGGAGGATGCTAATGAAAAAGTGGATACATAAATTAAGACACACCAAGTTGTTGTATGTTTTTCGTAAGTTCCTTCGATTGATGCTTTACTTTGTGCTGATTTGCATCTCTTTTGTTTATTTGGAACCTATTATAGAGATGATTACCAAAAGTGTAATGAGCCCTCAGGATATTGTTGATCCTGCAGTAGAGTGGGTACCTCGTTCTTTTTCCTTAGAAAATTTGAAGGTGGCAGCTAAGGTGTTAAATTTAAAATCCACCTTGCCCAATTCCCTGCTTTGGTCAGGAGGCTTGGCGTTAGCGCAGACCGTTGTATCGGCTTTAACAGGGTATGCTCTAAGTAGGTATGATTTTAAACTTAAGAAATTATTTTTCCTATTGATTCTTCTAGCATTTATTATTCCAGTACCAGTGCTTATGGTACCTCGTTTGATGATGTTTGTTACCTTACAGGAGACTCTAAAAATCAGCTTAATTGGAACTGCAATTCCTCAGGCAGCTATGGCGCTTCTGGGGCAAGGTGTATATTCCACAGTTTTAATTTTAATTTTTCAGAACTTCTTTAATATGATTCCTCGTTCTTTGGACGAAGCGGCTCAAATTGATGGTGCTGGTTCTTGGCAGGTATTTTACCATGTAGTAGTTAAAATGAGTATCACCACAGTACTTGTAGTTTTCTTATTTTCTTTTGTATGGAATTGGAATGAAACTTATGTAACAGGCACATTAATGAGAAATACCATACAATTGTTGCCTGCCAAATTGAGCTTATTCAATTCAGAGTTTGAAAGCAGTGTATCTTCTGTTGGCTCTGCCTTTAGATTAAATGAAGCCTACAAGATGGCAGCTACGTTAATTTCTATCGCACCACTTTTGCTCTTGTACATGGGCGTGCAGAAGCAGTTTATACAGGGAATTGAAAATACGGGTATTACTGGCGAATAGCGTGGAAAGAACTTGTAAGGCGTCGGAGTACGACGCCAAACAAGTTCTATGTTTGACGCGGAAGAATGGCTCGGAGAGCCATTCTTCACAGGTACTGGTGGTTCCGCTGACGCGGATAGGTAGGAGAGTATATGAATATAGAAAATAAGTATTGGAAAGTTGGAATTGGTATTGGTTTGGGGATGGTGCTTCTGGCTGGCTGCGGTAGTGGTGGTAGTCAGGTAGTAGGGCAGGAAGAATCTCAAACAGAGAGCTTAGTGGAAACAATTGGCGGGGTGGAGTTGGATGATTCCAAGCTTCGGGTAGGCAGTTCTATTTCTGATGCTTATGTGGATCCTTCCCAAATCCCTCAGATAGCAGCTGAGGATATTAAGGCAAAAGGTTATGAATATGATAGAGAAGCCTTATCATATGAACTGGTTTGGGCAGATGAGTTTGAGTATGAAGGGCTTCCTGATCCAGAAAAGTGGTATTACGATGTGGGTGGTCACGGCTGGGGTAATAATGAACTTCAATATTATACCAAGGGGGAAAATGCTTATGTGTCTGACGGGTTTCTTACCATAGAAGCACGAAAGGAAGAATATGAAGGGAAAGAGTTTACTTCTACAAGGCTGTTATCTCACGGAGAAGGGGACTGGACCTACGGAAAGTTTGAAATATATGCAAAGCTTCCCACAGGAAAGGGAACTTGGCCAGCCATCTGGATGCTTCCTACAGATTGGAAGTATGGAGATTGGCCCTATAGTGGGGAGATTGATATTATGGAACATGTAGGGTATGACCAAGACAGAATACATGGTTCTGTACATACTGAGAGTTACTATCATAAAATTAATACACAGAAATCTTCTTCTGTTAAGGTGCCTGAAGTCAGCGATGATTTCCACTTGTATGCATTAGAGTGGTTACCTGATAAAATCATTGTTTCTGTAGACGGAAATGAGTATTTTACCTTTCAACCTACAAAATATAAACAGACACCTACCTATAAAGAGTGGCCCTTTGACAAAAGATTCCACCTTCTACTTAATATTGCTGTGGGGGGAGATTGGGGCGGTGCCATGGGTATGGACGAAAGTGTATATCCTCAGCAAATGGTAGTGGATTATGTCAGAGTATACCAAAGCCCTGAAATACAGAAAATAGTGGATTCTAATTAAAATAAAAGACTGGAAAGGAATCGTTTATGAATAAAAATTATACACTGGAGAATGGGAAGTTTAAGATAAGAAATTATGAACAACTATCTCCATTTTCTAGCTTTCTTCCCGGTATTGCAGGAATAAAAGGCATTCCCCTTTGGGTGTTTTACACCAACAGAGGACAGGGAATCCAAAGTTTTGGTATTCACCATAAAAATAACGCAATTATGGAATTTAATCCCGCAAATACTGCTTATGAAAATACTTCCTTGAAAGGGTTTAGAACATTTTTGAAGGTAGATGGGAGGTTTTATGAACCTTTTGGACAAAGGGGAGAATCGGTTGAGAGAGAAATGTCCATAGAACAAAATCTGCTCACAATAGAAGAGAAGAATGAAGTTGAGGAAATAGCAGTAAAGGTGGTTTATTATGTACTTCCTTACGAAAATATTGGTGCTCTAGTTAGAGATGTGACAATCATGAATTTAGGAACCAATAAAAAGGAGATAGAAGGTTTGGATGGTATGCCTAAAATCATCCCCTTCGGTCTTGAAAATAGTATGTACAAGGAAATGTCCAACCTTTTTAAGAGCTGGACAGAAGTGAAAAATATTTCTAACAATGCACCCTTTTATACACAAAGGGCATCTAGTGATGACTCTGCGGAAGTCAAGAATATTGAGGGTGGGTATTATTATGTAACCATAAAGAATGGTAAAACAGTGCCTCCAGTGTACGATCCAGATGTGGTATTTGGATATGAAAGCTCGCTGATTCAGCCGGCGAATTTTATCCAGAATAATATAGAGGATTTGGTGGAAAAAGACCAGTATTTTGTAAATAAGATTCCTTGCGGATTTACTCCTTTTAAGGAGACTTTAGAAGCGGGAGAAAAACTGCATTTTACTACTTATGTAGGATTTTCTGGTTCTGTGGAATTGCTCAACCAAAAGGTAGAAGATTTCTCACAGCTGGGATACGGAGAGCGCAAGCAGACAGAAGCTAAGAAATTGACAGAAGAATTAACAGCAGATGTAGAAAGCCATACAGCCAAGGATGTATTTGATGAGTACATGAAACAGTGTTATCTAGATAATTTTTTAAGAGGTGGTTATCCATTATTATTTGGTAATAAAGAGAAGAAAATAGTTCATCTTTTTAGTAGAAAGCACGGAGATCCAGAACGAGATTATAACTTCTTCTCTACTGCAGGAGAATACTACTCTCAGGGAAATGGTAATTTTAGAGATGTATGCCAGAATCGAAGAAATGATGTGTTCTTTAATCCTGAGATAGAGGATTTTAATATATACATGTTCTTTAGCCTAGTACAGATGGATGGGTACAATCCTTTGGAGATACGTCCCAGCACGTTTCGCATATTATCTAAAGACCTGAAAAAAGCAGATGCTATAATCGCTCTCCATGTACAGGACGAGAATGGAATCCTTAAAAATTTGATTCGTAGCAGATTTACTCCTGGACAGGTGGCTCAGGCGATTGCTGTAAATGGATTGGAAGTAAAGGGGCAGGAGGAACTGCTGATAGAAGACCTTCTGGAACTCAGCGTTCAGGAGATAGAAGCAGGATTTGGAGAGGGATATTGGTCTGACCATTGGGGATACTTAATGGATTTGATAGACAGCTATTTGGCAGTCTATCCAGAACGCCAAGAAGAGCTACTCTTTGGAAATGCCAAATATAGAATTTATGATAGCGTAGGAGTGGTAAGACCAAGAAAAGATACTTATGTTTTGGCACAAAATGGACCACGACAGTATGGAAGTATTTGCCACGATGAGAAAAAAGCATCCCAACAAGGATTTCAAGAAAATGGTACTAACTGGCTGAAGACAGCTGAAGGAAAAGTAGTAGAGACCACTCTGCTAGGAAAAATGTTGTTGCTGGCAGTGAATAAATTTGCCCTCCTAGATTCTTATGGTATGGGAATCGAGATGGAAGGTGGAAAACCTGGATGGAATGATGCCATGAACGGGTTGCCTGGTCTTTTTGGTAGTGGAATGGCAGAAACTCTAGAATTAAAAAGATTAGTAAATTATCTACAAGGGGCACTGGCAGGACAAAAGACAGAAAGAGCTATTTTGTTGCCTGAGGAATTGGTTTCATTTGCGAGGGAACTTTATACAGAATTAATCGCTATACATAGTGATTTTAAATATTGGGATAAAGTTGCAAATTTGAAAGAAAATTATAGGGAGTCTATTAAATATCATACAAGTGGTATGGAAAAAAGTTTAAGTGTGAGGGAGATAACAGATATTCTTGGTGCTTTTGCTAAGAAGTTAGATAAGGCTGTAGCCAAAGCTATGGATGTTGGAGAAGGCATTATGCCTACATATTTTACTTATGAAGCAGTAAAGTATGAGAAGATATTGGACGAAGCAGGGCGGGAAGTGATAACACCTTATGGTCTGCCAGCAGTTAAGGTGCATGAGTTTAAACAGCAGGTATTACCTAAGTTTCTGGAGGGACCTACAAAGTATTTAAGCAGTGTCAAAGAAGCTGATATGGGTTACAGACAGATGTGCCAAATAATAAAAAAGAGTAGTCTTTATGATAAAAAACTGAAAATGTACAAAACTTGTGAATCCTTGGATCCTATATCTATGGAAAATGGAAGAATAAGAGCTTTTACTCCAGGGTGGCTGGAGAGAGAAAGTGTATTCCTACATATGGAGTATAAATACTTTTTGGGAATGCTTTCAGCTGGTTTATATGATGAGTTTTGGGAGGCCTTAAAGGATGCATTGATTCCTTTTCAGAAGCCTGAGGTTTATGGTAGAAGTATTTTAGAAAATTCTTCTTTTCTAGCTTCTTGTGTAAACCCAGATCCCAATGTACATGGAAGAGGATTTGTGGCAAGGCTTAGCGGCTCTACAGTGGAGATGCTTTCCATGTGGATAAAGATGTTCTGGGGAAAAAAGGGCTTTTTCGTGGATGGTGGTTACCTAAGTATGACACTGAATCCGATTTTGCCAGATTGGATGTTTGATGGTGATGGTATTGCATCATTTACACTGTTAAAAAACACTAAAATAGTGTATCATAATCTATTAAGAAAGAATACTTTTGGCTCGGAAGCTGTCAAGGTGGTGCGAATAGAAGTAAAATTAGGCTCTGAACAATATCTCATTGAGGGAGATACTCTTTCGGGTGAGCTAGCAGAGGCTGTTCGAAACGGAAAAATAAAACAGATAGATGCATTTCTTTCATAGAACATAAAGACATAAAGGGGATAAAGTTGGAAGGAAGGAAAAGAGGTTGAAGGTGGTAACGATAAAAGATGTGGCAAAGGAATCAGGAGTATCTATATCTACGGTATCCAATGTAATTAACAGCGTGGATAATGTCAGCGAGGAAACAAGGCAAAAAGTTTTTGCAGCCGTTGAGAAGCTAAATTATGTGCCCAATATTAATGCAAGATATTTAAGAATACCTAGAAAAAATACACTTGGTCTATTCATCAGCAGTATTCAAGGAGAATTTTATAAGACTCTAGTACAAGCCATTCATTTTCAATGTAAAATGGCGGGTTATATTCTAACCATTTATGTCAGTAATGAAAATACTGCAGAGGAAATTTATGATATGGTAACTTCTTCCGGAGTGGAAGGCGCCATTATTATGAATGAAAATCTAGATGATACATATATGGACCGCATAAAACGATTGCACTTGCCTATTGTATTTGTGGACAGAGAAATCAATGACATGAATATATCCAGTGTTACCATTGACAACTATTCTGGAGCAGAACTTGCAATGGAGTATTTGATTATGCAAGGACATAGAAGGATAGGGTATTTACATGGAGTCAAAAATGTAGATGATCAAGGTAGGTTTCAAGGTTATTTAGATGTTATGGAAAAGTATCATCTGCCCATAGAAGAAAAACATATCCTTACTGCGTATTTTGAAGAAGCTATTGCTTTTTCTGAAATACGACAGCTCTTAATGAAGGGTGTGGATTTACCAGATGCCTTTTTCTGCGCAAACGATGAAATGGCTTGTGGTTGTATTAGGGCACTTTCTACATTTGGTATAAATGTTCCAGATAAAGTTAGTATTATAGGTTTTGATGATGCTCCCATGGCGACGTATTATATACCTAAACTGACAACCGTACATTCACCTGTTATGGAACTAGGTACCCAAAGCGCAATTGAACTGATTCGGTTGGTAAAAGAGGGTTCTACTATGGGGACCAGCGAAAAGCTATCTCCTAGTATCGTAATTAGGGATTCCTGTAAAGTAAATTTATAAAATATAAAACTTAAGGAAAGGAAGAGACTATGCTGGTAGGTTATTGCTTAGTATGGGAAGACACATTTATAAAAGATGGGGCACTAGATGAAAATAAGTGGACTCATGAGGTTGGAGAATATTGGGCAAACAATGAACAACAGGCCTACACTGACCGTCTGAATAATTCCTTTGTAAAGGATGGCAAACTGTACTTATCTGCTCAAAAAGAAACCTATGGAATTCGGGAGTATACATCAGCTAGAATTACTACCTATGGGAAAAAGTCATTCCAGTACGGTTATTTTGAAGTGAGAGCAAAACTTCCAAAAGGATCGGGCTCTTGGCCGGCCTTCTGGTTCTTACCTGATGTTATTAAGACGGGAGAGGTGAATTGGCCAGAATGCGGTGAAATCGACATGATGGAACATATTGGTCGAAAGGAAAACCGTATTTGGTATAGCCTTCATTCAGGAAGACATAACCATACTAGGAAAGATACGAAGCAGTATACGGAAATTTTCGACTGTCCTAATGTGTGTGAAGAATTCCACACCTACGGCATGGAGTGGACTAAAGATTATATTGAGTTTTTGTTTGATGGAAAGGTGATGCATCGTTTTGCTAAAGCAGATGATGTGGATGATCAGACATGTCATAGTTGGCCTTTTGACCAGTCTTTTTTCTTTATTATCAACATCGCTGTGGGCGGTGGTCTTGGGGGAGAAATTGATGAAGGGGCATTGCCTTATGTGCTAGAGGTGGAGTATGTGAGGGTGTATGAGAAGGAGAATAAAGAAAGTGTTTGAATGTGATATCCGGAGCAACCTTGTAAGGGGGGGGCTTCGGTTTTTTGTGTTTGAGGGGTGGTGGAAGCCTTGTATGAAAGTTTTGGTGCTTATATTATGCTAAGGAATAAAGAAAGGGCTTTGCATAGGGGGATTGTAGTGGTACAATTTATCGTATAAGATGTGTACGCAAAAAGGTATGTGATTGAAGGGTTATATTATGAACATCAGAGAAATTAGGACAGGGGATGATAAGAGGCTTGCTGAGATTATAAGATATAATTTAAAAAAGAACGGTCTTGATATTCCGGGGACGGTTTATTTTGATAAGGAGTTGGATTGTTTGAGTGATTATTATCTGGCTTCTCCGGAACGAATGTATTATGTGGTAGTGGATGAAAATGATATCGTAGTTGGTGGAATTGGTTTGGATAAATTTGCTGGGCTGAATAACTGTGCGGAGTTGCAAAAGCTTTATTTGGCAGATCATGTCAAAGGGAAAGGGTATGGATATGAGCTTATATCTTTTGTGAAGGAGAAGGCAATCCTTATGGGGTATCAGCAAATGTATCTGGAGACTCACACAAATCTTGCAGCTGCAATACATATGTATAAGAAAATGGGATTTGAGGAAATTCAAAGACTGCCTGACTGTGTTCACAGTACGATGAATTATTTTTGTCTATGTGATTTGTAGGGAACAAATTTAACTGTATAATGTGCATATTGGAGGGTTAAGATGGATACTGGATGGGAACGTAATAATAGGACACACTTTGACAATATTGTTGTGGATTATGAGAAGATAAGACAGGCATATCCTGAGCAATTAATTGCAGATATTTTGGATTATATGGGACCAGATAAAGTAAATGCACTTGATATTGGTGCAGGAACTGGAAAAGCATCAGCACCCTTTCTAGAAGCGGGTTTCAATCTGACTGCGGTTGAAATTGGTGCTAATATGTCAGAGTATTTATCAATAAAATTCGAGGACTATGATTCTTTTAATGTAATTACTTCAGCTTTTGAGGATGCTCAGTTGGAAGAAGAGAGTTTTGATTTGATATATTCTGCTACAGCTTTTCATTGGGTGGAGGCGGAAGTTGGGTGCCCAAAAGTTTTTCGTCTTTTGAAAGATGGAGGAAGTTTTGCGCTCTTTCGGTATACGACTGTTCCCTCTTGTGGTGAAGTGTTATATGAGGAAATTCAAAAGTCATATGAAAAATACTTTTATAAACCATATGTAAAACCAGTTAGAAAAGCATATGAAGAGTATAAAGAGCCATCTGAAATACGTAGAGGATTTGGATTTGAGAATTTAGAGCAATATGGATTTAAGGATACTAAGATTTTACTATATAAAACAAGCAAAGTCTTTAGTGCGAAAGAATATCTAGCATTACTTGATACTTTTTCTGACCACAGAAATCTGCCTGATGCTGACAGAACAGCTTTATATAAAGAAATAGAGGAAGCCATACTTAAACATGGAGGGCAGCAAGAGGTGGATTATGTTTTTCAATTGTATATGGGTAAAAAATAAAATTTAAAATGGAGATGTTACATGGTACGATTTGCATCAAAAGAAGATACTGCCACACTGCAAGAAATATATTCACAATATATAGATACAGCCATTACATTTGAATATGTTCTACCAACAGAACAAGAATTTTTAAGACGTATTGAGAATGTTAAGGGAACATATCCTTATTTGGTATATGAGGAGAATGGTCAAATTATTGGTTATGCTTATGCACATAGGTATCGGGATTGGGATGCGTATCAATGGGATGCAGAGCTGTCCGTTTATATAGATCAGAAATGTACGTCAAAAGGAGTAGGCCACCAGCTTTATCATCTCCTTATAGAGATGTTGAAGCTTCAAGGGATTAAAACTGTATATGGTCTTGTAACAGTTCCTAATGAGAGAAGTGCCAAATTACATCAGTCATTTGGATTTGCTCTAGTAGGAACCCATCTTAACACAGGCTATAAATGTGGCAAATGGCAAAACGTGGAAATCTTTGAAAAAGGAATTGCTACTTATGAAATAGAACCAGCCCCTTTTATTCCTATTTGCCAAGTTACAAAGGAAAAACTTTTAGCAATCTTATCTCAGCAATGAGAAAGTGCAACTAAATACATTTATATATTAACCCCCAAAAGGAGGAAGTAAGAATGAATTGCCCCTATTGTGATGAAAAAATGGAAGTCGGTGAAATGAGAAGCCAACAAGGTTGCATGATATTTTGGGAACCATTAAGTAATGACATCAATAAAACAAGACTTACAAAATCTTCTGTAACAAAACACGATGGTATTATATTAGCAAATGCCCACCATAATATGTCCGATCTAAACAAAGGATACATATGCAAAAGTTGCAAAAAATACATTATGTCGTATGAGTAAAGCCATGCGGAATCCCCCACATCCAGTGCCCGTGTGAGCTTGCTCACAAAGGTCACTGGATGTGGGGGATTCCATAGGGCGCACGCCCGTCATGAATAAGCCGTAGGCTTATGAATGCATGGCTTTAATAATCTATACCCCCAAAGTCCTTCCCGTGTGAGCTTGCTCACAAAGGCCACTGGGTGTAGGGGATTCCATAGGGCGCACGCCCGTCATTCATAAGCCGTAGGCTTATGAATGCATGGCTTGTATGAATGCATGGCTTAATGGTAACGCATAGATATATGTGGAATCCCGTCTTCTACATATTCATCGGAGATTTGTTGGAAACCGACTCCCTCATAAAATCCTTTTGCGTAGACTTGAGCACCTACGTAGATGCTATCGGCATCAAATTTTTCTTTTGCTACACGGATTCCTTCTAGCATGATTTTTCTGCCTAAACCACTTCCGCGATTAACGGTCAAAACCCTTCCAATAATAACCTTGTCACTATCTTGCTTCAAAACTCTCACGTAAGCTTGGATTTGATTATTTACCTTAAAATAAACATGATAAGACAAAAGGTCATTTCCATCGATTTCTTGATAGGGACAGTTTTGCTCTACCACAAATACTGATTCCCTTACTCGTAATATTTCATATAATTCCTGTGTTGTTAAGTCTTTGAAGTGCTTGACAATTAATTCCATAGTAATCTCCTTTATGCGAAGGCATTTATCTCTTAAATCCTTCTTATTCTACAGAATTTCTTTCGCTTTAACAAGAGTTTTAACAGTTCAATAACAAGATTAGGAGTTAATTTGCGAATTTTAATATTCATTTACTACCTCCATTTACTCACTTTGCTGTTTTATTAATTAAATCAATCTCATAATTCATTTCACCATATTTTTTAGCATGGTCAATAATCGTACCTTCTGTGAGGGTGATACGTAGAACGATTGAGTTAGGATTATCCTCATCCCCAACTTCCTCGAACCAATCGAAGATTTTCTTGAATTTCGCTCTGATTTCAGCATTTTTCTCATCTTTAACCCATCCAAGATTTTCAGCTATGCCTTGAAAAGTGTACCAACCTAACCCACAAACGGAGACCTCATTATTCTTTTCAATTTGTAGCATTTTATTTTTTAGGACGTCCGTAGAAACATAAAATACACCGTCTTCATAATAAGCGCAAACCATGCGTACTGCAGGGCGGGGATTACCAGCAGCATTTTGGGATAGTGATATTGTGGCAAGACCAATTATTTCTTCTTTATCATTTCCACAACGTTCTTCCATTAATTTCATTGCGTTTTCATATTTGCTCATTTTGATTCTCCTTATGTATTTAAAGTATTTAATAAGATAATATCATAAAAATTAGACAGCAGTATGTCATATTTAAAAATGTTTAGGGGTGTAATCCTATCTTGTAGCTTTTGTATATAGAAATTCTCTGATTTCATCATTCATCTTCCAGAGTAGCCAATTTAGGTATGCGCCACCGTCTGGCGTACCGATGGGGGGATAGGAGTTTATGGTCTACCCAAGCACCCGGATTTATGGCGGCTGCCTCTGTTAATAACCTTTGGGTCTCAATTATTGAAGGAACTTTCACGTTGTCGACCTCCTAGATTTGTCATATATTTTTATCCTCGATTCAGTTACAAATAAACATTCCATATTCTTTAGGGATATAAAGAACACCATTAACCATATTATTTTCTAAAACCTGTCTTAATTCTTTTATATCAATATTATTAACATTACTCATGCTTGAAAGAGAATAAATATAATCAACCATATCATCAAGATTAGTCACTTCAAGGGCATCTTCATAATCCAGTCTTGTAACATCTTGAAAATGATTTGCTAATATTTTGCTTCCGTTCTGTAGTGTAAAATTCTTATTGGTTATACCTTCAACACTATATGGTTTAAACAAATCGGAGATATATTCAGCAATACCATGTTCACCATATGTTGCGCAATAAAAAATGCCTCCTTCTTTTAGCGTTCTACGTACTTCTGTTAATCCTTGATCTAATTCCGGTACGTGATAGAGCATCATATTGGCAATGACTATGTCAAAGCTATTATCTTCAAAAGGTATGTTTTGTATATCTACAGTCTGATAAGAGATATGATTATTTTCACCTAACAATTCCTTGGCGGCATGTAACATTCCTTTTGAAAAATCTGTTAAAACTAACTCGGAAATATTATCCAGCAGGTTTAAATGTTCTTTCCACATGTCACCAGTACCGCAACCAAGTTCTAAAATTCGCATACCCTCATTAATGCTATAATTTGATACAATCCAATTTCCAAAGCCCATTTTGTTGGTGGAATACTTGCTATGTATGGAAATTCTTGCATTTAAATTAGTGGAATCTTGATATTGTTCCTTTACAATGCTACTGTTATTGGTCTTATTTGCCATGCTCATGTTACTGTAAACCTCCATTAATTGTTTTGAATAATATAATAAAGATTATAATAAAAACTAGGCAATAAAGCAATTTCAGTTTTACCCCATGGACTGTATACAATCATGACTTTTTCTTGTATAATTATTAAAATAATATATAGGAGGCGACAAAATGCAAAAATATGAAAATGCAATGAATATCATGACTGAGCGATTCGGAAAAGACCAACTTATAGCTATAGCAACCACTGATGGTAAGCATCTACATAATCGTATAGTTGACGCATATTATGAAGATGGTTCTTTTTACATTAGTACAAATGCACTTTCAAACAAAATGAGGCAAATAGAATCAAATCCTGAAGTCGCTGTCTGTGCTGTAGAATGGTTCAGCGGACATGGAATTGGAAAGAATCGAGGCTGGGTTCTAGACCCGAAAAATGCTGAGATAAGAGAGAAAATCCGCAAGGCGTTTGTCTGGTACGACGAGGTAAACAACGAGCAGGACGAGAACTGCTGTTTTCTTGAGATTCGCCTTACAGACGGAATGCTTATAAAAGACCACCATGCCGTGCGTTATCAAATTGACTTTGAAAACAAGTCGGCACTGCTCAGTGAAAACTGGGGTGAATTTAAATAAAAATGTAAATAAAACCTCAACCTTTTTTTATAGAAGGTTGAGGTTATTTTGTGGGTTTAACTTATTTGGAAACAATAGGGTACCATAATTCGATAATCCCATATTCTTCCGTACCGCCGTAAATCTCAAAGTTTGCTCCGTCCGCTCTTTCATATTTGGCGGTTGGAAGCCATTCACTATAGAATCTTTTTTGCAGGGTAGATAGTGCCTTATAAAACTCATCGCCCCATTCTACTTTTCCTGTGGAAAACACTACATATGTCTGTGCTGGTATGTGGACAACTTTGTACCCTTTTGTGTTACTGTTTTTGGAAACAAAGGAACACAACATATATGGAAACGTGTTTTCCTCTGTTTGGTAATAATACTCCACCCCGTGAACTTTACATAAGTCCTGTGACATGAAATCTGGTAAATCCCCCGCGTTTGTAACCAATCTTTCATATTCACCGTTATTTTGACATTCTTTCCATAAGTCAGATGGTTTAAGAAATCCTTCTGCACCTGTCAGCGAACAGATAGTTTCAATACCGAATACATCAAATGCCTCTCTTGTTTCAATCCTGTAATCCGTTCCACTCTCTCCTTTTATTGATATTTGGAAAGAAATTTTAGGATAAGCTTTTAGCTTTGCACCTGCTTGCTTAGCCTCGGTTGGTGTAAGTCCATGTAATAAAGAGAATGCTCTTGCAAATGATGTGGAAGAATCATATCCATATTTTACGGGCACATCAATAACCTTTATGTCGGTATTTTGTAGTTCCAGTGCGGCTTGCGTCAATCGTCTGCGCCTAATGTATTCAGCTAGTGGGATGTCAGTTATAAATGAAAACATCCGCTGAAAATTATAGGAAGAACAGCAAGCCTTCATAGCCACTATATTGAAATCAATATCACTCGTTAGGTTATTTTCAATATAATCAATTGCGGCGTTCATCTTTGTAAGCCAATCCATAAATCTCCCTCCCTTCAATCATAGGATAGCAAAATAGAGTTTGGAACACGCAACTTTTTATGCACAAAAAAGTTTACTTAGGAATGCTCCTATTGTTATCAATTAATTTCCGTATTGCCCTTTCACATAAGGCAGTATGGCCCATGTCACTTGGCTAGCGGTGATTGTTCGCGTATGGATTTCTGGTGGCCATCCAGCCGTTTTGGTACAAGTAGAATAATCAATGCAATCCAAACATTTCTCAATACCTTTTTCTTTTCTGCAATATGCACTATCAGCGTCACAGTCGGGAAAATGACAACCGTTGCAATTACTTTCCCATCTGTCATTGCCATATACTGCTGTGCAACATGCTCGCATATACTCCATTTCTTCGGCACTAAACGCGGTTTTTCCTATATAATGAACGCATAAATCGCAGAGATGCCCACAATTAGCAATATGAATATGGGCTTTCGGAAAAGGCTTACGGTTAGGTTCCTTTGTGGCGATGATAAGTTCTTTGGCTTTTTCTAGTGCATCGAGATCGGCAACCCGTATGGTTGCTTGCCCAACGACAAAATCGTAGTATCCGTCGCGTATGTATATGGTCAGCAAGGTTTTCTTGTCGTCGCGAAAGGTGAGTTTATCTTTACCGTTTCCCACTTCATCCAACGCGTATTTTCCCCGCATAAAACGCATGGTTTCTTGGCTGACCTTTTTTAATTGGTTATTTTCTACCATGCTCAAAGCCTCCTTTATGAATCACATGTACAGTCTTGTTTATCGGTGAGCTGATTATATCAAGCAAAAATAAAGAAATCAATCCTTCTGCAAGAATTGATTTCATATAGGGTTCGTTACTTATCCGATATAAAATAAGCATAATAACAAAAAATAAAGAAAGGTACTCGACTTTAATTGCTTACTTTTTCTAAAATGCAACATCATTCCACGTTATAGCGGAGTGGGTGGGATTCGAACCCACGTGCCCCGAAGGACAAACGCATTTCGAGTGCGCCCCGTTATGACCTCTTCGATACCACTCCCAATATGTTCATCTGCAAGCTCCCCAGAAAATGCGAGAGCTCTCATATAAGTGATGATTAAATTTAGTGTATAGCACTTTTTTTGTTTTGACAAGAATTTCTTATTCATAAGTATGCGCCCTTTCCAGCGTCAAACGGTATCCTTGATACAGTTCGTTTAAACGGCTATAATATATAAAAACTCTTTTGAAAGTTAGATAGAAATGTAAAGGAGAGAAAATCTATGATATTAAATGCTAAGAATGGAGTTGTAATGCTTGGAGATACAGAGATGGATTATATCTCTTTTGGAAAAGGTAATAAAAATTTGATTATACTCCCAGGTTTGGGTGATGGACTTACAACTGTAAAGGGAACTGCACTACCTTTTGCGGTTGCATACAGAAAATACGCTGCAAATTACAAAGTCTATGTTTTCAGCAGAAAAAACTCACTGAAAGAAGGATATTCTACAAGTGATATGGCTAAAGACCAAGCTGAAGCTATGAAGACACTTGGCATCTCAAAAGCGGATGTTATGGGGGTATCTCAAGGTGGAATGATTGCACAATATCTTGCAATTAATTATCCGAATTTAGTTAATAAACTTGTATTAGTGGTTACTTTGTCAAAACAGAATGAAACAATACAAAAGGTCGTTAGTGGTTGGATTGAAATGGCGAAGCGTGGAGATTACAAGAGCATAATGATTGATACAGCCGAAAAATCTTATTCAGAGCGGTATCTAAAAAGGCATCGTTTTCTCTATTCGCTTTTAGGTATTGTGGGAAAACCAAAGGATTTCAGTAGATTTTTCGTACAAGCTAATTCGTGTATTCACCATAATGCCTATGATGAATTGGATAAGATAGAGTGTCCCACTTTAATCCTGGGTGGCGATAATGACAAAGTTGTAGGACCCCAGTCCTCTGTAGAGATAGCAGAAAGAATTGGAGGTAGCGAATTATTTATGTATAAAGGTCTTGGACATGCTACCTATGAAGAGGCTAAAGATTTTCATGTTCGAGTTTTGAATTTTCTAGTGAGGTAAAAATATAGACGGCGTATTTGAAATGGGGGATATATAATGAAAATCATACAGAAACTAGAATTTCACACAGGAAGCAAAGAAGAACGATTGCCCAATTTTACAACTGATTTTCCATATATTATGTCTTATGCGGAATTGGATAAATATATAGGCCAATTAGTACCGTGGCACTGGCATAAAGCAGTAGAACTGTTTTATATGGAAAGTGGTACGTTGGAATACTGTACCCCAAAGGGAAAAATCCTATTTCCCCCTGGCTCTGGTGGTTTTGTAAATTCCAATATACTTCATATGACAAGGACTGTATCACATACGGAAAAAAACATCCAGCTACTCCACATTTTTGACCCATCTTTCATTTCTGGAAGCCAAGGGAGTAGAATTGATAAAAAATATATTATTCCGATTATAACATCCCCACAGATGGAAATACTTGCGCTATATCCAGATAATCCACTACAAGCAGAGATATTGTACTTGATAAAGAGCGCGTTTAGCCTATCCGTTAATGAGATTGGATATGAAATAAAAATACGGGAAGCTTTATCGAGAATATGGATTATGCTCTTTGAGGCATTTTATTCCCAATTAGATAGAAACGTAAAATATGATAAAAACGATGAAAGACTTAAAATGATGTTAATTTATATTCACGAACACTTTGGGGATAAAATTACTATTTCAGAACTTGCTTCCACAGCCTATTTGAGCGAAAGGGAATGTTTCAGGCTTTTCCACAACTATTTACATATTACCCCTTCAGAATATATTAGAAGTTACCGCTTGCAGGAAGCTTGTAGGA
>CAZKGP010000002.1:0-9138 GCA_964552225.1 uncultured Acetatifactor sp. | reverse complement strand
ACGGACTTTTTAGAAACAGCCGACCATGATACTCTATGTACCATTGCAAATGCAAGGAAGTTAGTAAGGGACTATTTTTTTGAGTTTGATGATTTGCAGAAAAGAAATAAAATTTTAACAGAGTTATTAGGTGGGATTGGCAAAAACGTAGCTATTGACACGCCATTTTATTGCGACTATGGTAAAAATATCTTTTTGGGCGATGATATCATCATAAATATGAACTGTACGTTCGTGGATAATAAGCCAATACGAGTTGGCAATCGTGTGTTGATTGCTTCTAACGTGCAGATCTATACATCTGCTCATCCTGTTTTACCACAAGAACGCTTAGTTTCAAATTGGAAAGAAAAAGGAACAACATTTTTTAGGACTTATGCTCGTTCTGTTGAAATCAAAGATAATGTTTGGATTGGTGGCGGATGCATCATTCTGGCAGGTGTAACAATCGGAGAAAACAGCGTTATTGGAGCAGGAAGCGTTGTGACTCGTTCCATCCCTGCAAATTGCGTTGCGGTCGGTAATCCCTGCAAAGTAATCAAACGCTTTAATACTTAAGTACAGAGATATTTCATTTGCTAATTATTTAGGAAGAAAGTGAAACTAAGAGCAACATAGTTATAAATCCAGACGGTTCAAGAGTGCTAATGATTACGACGAAAATCGGTGGGATGGAAACTACAATGAATATAGAAATATCTAAGCCTACTCAATATCAAAATGACAAAGGAAATGATTCACAACAAGATACCTCAAATCCAGCATCAAACTTACAAGCAACCGATATTGATAGTAGTAATTAATACATGAGTAGAATTATTTAATGGGTAATATTAAGAAGGTGAGCCAATGCAATAATAAGGTTTACCTTCTTTTTTTCCCGAACAAAGTTGTTCAATTGTTCAGAATGGTCTATAATATAAAAGTATAAACTAACGTATGTCTGAATGGAGGGAACCTATGAAGAAAATCGGTATGTTAACAAGTGGTGGAGATTGCCAAGCTCTAAACGCTGCAATGCGAGGAGTTGTAAAAACTCTCATTAATAGCAAGGAAGATGTAGAGATTTATGGATTTATAGACGGCTATAAGGGATTGATTTATGGAAAATATCGAATGTTAACTGGTAAAGATTTTTCGGGTATTTTGACAGAAGGGGGAACGATTATTGGAACTTCCCGTACCCCATTTAAGACAATCAAGGAACCAGATGAAAATGGCAAAAATAAAGTAGAAGCTATGATTCAGAATTATATAAAGCTTGGGCTTAATTGTTTGGTAATATTGGGTGGGAATGGTACTCATAAAACAGCAAATTTATTAAGAGAAAAAGGTCTGAATATAGTGACCCTTCCTAAGACAATTGACAATGACCTATGGGGAACTGATATAAGCTTTGGATTCCAAAGTGCAGTAGATATTGCAACACATGCAATTGATTGCATTCATACTACGGCAGCATCTCATGGTCGTGTATTTATTGTAGAGATTATGGGACACAAGGTTGGATGGTTAACCTTGAATTCAGGAATGGCAGGAGGTGCTGATATTATTTTGGTGCCTGAGATTCCTTATCATATTGATAAAGTAATAGATAAAATAGAAGAAAGAGATAAAAACGGTAGTCGTTTTACCATTATAGCGGTTGCAGAGGGTGCTATATCTGAAAAGGATTCTAAGCTCTCCAAAAAAGAATATAAAGAAAAATTAAAAAACTCACCATATCCATCTGTTTCCTATGAAGTAGCTGCTGCGATTCAGGAGAAAACAGGAAGAGAAGTTAGAGTTACTGTGCCTGGCCATATGCAGCGCGGTGGAAGTCCATGCCCTTATGACCGCATACTCACCAGTCGTTTAGGAGCAGAAGCAGGAAAAATGATTTTAGACGAAGTCTATGGTTGTATGGTAGGATATCAAAAACGTGAAATTGTTCATGTACCACTAGAAGAGGTGGCGGGTAAATTAAAAGCCTTATCACCGGATGCTTCTATTGTAAAAGAGGCCAAAATGCTTGGAATCTGTTTTGGTGACTAAGAAAGGAATAAAAGAATTATGTCATATACAGCGTTATACCGAAAGTTCCGTCCAGATACTTTCGCTGATGTTAAGGGACAGGATCACATCGTTACTACCCTTAGGAATCAGATTCAAGCCAATAGAATAGGACATGCCTATCTTTTTACAGGGACAAGAGGAACTGGTAAAACGTCAGTTGCTAAAATTTTTGCTAAAACAGTTAATTGTGAAAATCCTACACCAGACGGTCCTTGTGGAGAATGTCATATTTGTAAAGCAATTGCTACAGGAGCTAGCATGAATGTGATTGAGATTGATGCTGCATCTAATAATGGTGTGGATAACATTCGTGAGATTGTAGATGAAGTATCATACTCACCTGCAGAAGGTAAATTTAAAGTTTATATTATAGATGAGGTTCATATGCTTTCCATTGGTGCATTTAATGCACTTCTTAAAACATTAGAAGAACCGCCATCTTATGTTATTTTTATATTGGCAACTACGGAAGTGCACAAGTTACCAATTACCATACTATCAAGATGTCAAAGATATGATTTTAAAAGAATCACCATTGATATCATAACAGATCGCATGAAAGAATTGATAATTGCAGAGGAAGTTGAGGTAGAGGAGCGTGCACTCCGATACATTGCTAAACTTGCAGATGGCTCCATGCGTGATGCTCTCAGCTTGCTGGATCAATGTATTGCCTTCCACTTAGGCAAGGAGCTTACTTATGATAAAGTACTTGATGTATTAGGAGCAGTGGACACTGAGGTGTTTAGTCAGCTCCTTCGGTTTGTATTAGAAAGAGATGTACTGGGATGTATAGGGCTACTAGAAGACGTAGTAATGCAGGGACGTGAGTTAACCCAGTTTGTGATAGATTTCACATGGTATATGCGTAATTTGATGCTTGTACAATCCTCTAGTAATTTAGAGGATGTAATTGATATGTCTACTGATAATTTAGTTCGATTAAAAGAAGAAGCAGAGATGTTAAAACAAGATCAGATTATACGTTATATTCGTATTTTCTCTGAGTTATCAGGTCAGATTCGTTATGCATCGCAAAAGAGAATTTTAGTGGAAATTGCATTGGTTAAATTATGTAAGCCAAGTATGGAAACCAAACAGGATGCATTGTTGGATCGTATACGAGAAGTGGAAGAAAAATTGGAAAATGGTGTGGTGGTATCCTCTTATGAAGGACAACCAACTGCCAATGCAGCGGAATCCAATGCTCCCAGAAAACCCCGCCCAGAACTGCCCAAAGCTATTCCTGAGGATGTAAAGGAAATTGTATCAAAATGGCCTTCTATTATAGAAGATACTGGGAATCCTATGAAAATGTATTTAAAAAAAGCAAACCTTAGTTTAGGCGGAGATAATAATCTGATGATAGTACTAGAGGATGGTTTGGCATCAGATTATTTTAATCAGAATACTGAGAACAAAGAACGTTTACAGGAATTATTATCTGATTTTTCGGGAAAAGAAGTTGGTATAACCATACAAACTGTGACTTCAAAGAGAGAATTTGAAGATAATTACGTAGACTTATCCAAATTAATTCATATGGAAATAGAGGAAGAAGATGATTTTGAAGAGGATACACTTTACCCTTGATGAAATAGGCGGAAATAGTGTATAGTCTTATCAGAAGATTTATGAAAATGGAGGAATAATTAAAATGGCAAAACGTGGAGGATTTCCTGGTGGAGGTATGCCAGGCAATATGAATAATTTAATGAAGCAGGCACAGAGAATGCAACGCCAGATGGAAGATAGTCAGAAAGAAATGGAAACCAAAGAATTTACGGCGGCAGCAGGCGGTGGTGCAGTAGAAGTAACTGTTTCCGGTAATAAAGAAATTTTAAAAGTAGCATTAAAAGAAGAAGTTGTAGATCCAGAGGATATTGAAATGTTACAGGACTTGATTGTGGCTGCAACCAATGAAGCGTTACGTCAGGCAGACGAAGCGAATGAAGCTCTTATGGGCAAGATGACCGGTGGACTCGGAGGAGGCTTTCCTTTCTAATGGAACTTTATAGTGGACATATCAATAAATTAATTGAACAATTGGCGGCGCTACCTGGTATTGGCGATAAAACGGCACAGAGGTTGGCATTTCATATTATTAATATGTCCCAGGAAAAGGTAAATCGTCTAGCTAATGTAATGATTGAGGCAAAAGCAAATGTACGTTATTGTTCCAAGTGTTTTACATTAACAGATAAGGAACTTTGTCCCGTTTGCTCCAATCCAAAACGCAATCAAAACCTTATTATGGTAGTGGAAAATACCAGGGATTTGGCGGCCTATGAGAAAACCGCTAAGTACGAAGGGGTATATCATGTACTTCATGGTGCTATTTCACCCATGCTTGGAGTTGGACCTCATGATATTAAGTTAAAAGAACTCATATCCAGACTAAAAGATGATATTGAGGAAGTCATTATCGCAACTAATTCTAGTTTGGAAGGTGAGACTACGGCAATGTATATTAGTAAATTAATTAAACCAGCAGGAGTTAAGGTAACACGAATTGCAAGTGGCGTTCCAGTAGGCGGCGACTTGGAATATATTGATGAAGTGACCTTACTTCGTGCATTGGAAGGTAGAACAGAAATCTAATAAAATATTTTGGGGGTATAAAAATGGCAGTAGAAAAGTCAGGTTTTGGGGTTAGTCCAGCAGGACAAGAGATTAATTTGTATACCATTACAAACCAGAATGGTGTAAAAGCATCTGTAACAAATTATGGTGCAATTCTAGTAAAACTTATTGTACCAGATGAAAATGGTGAATTCAGAGATGTTGTTTTGGGATACGATAGTCCAGAAGGATATTATAGTAATCCTAGTTTCTTTGGTGCTACCATAGGACCAAGTGCCAATCGTATTGCGAACGCAAAATTTACAATAGATGGAACAACTTATTTGTTAGATTCAAATGATGGTAATAATAATTTACATAGTCATATTGAAGATGGATATCATAAGAGAACTTGGAATGTGCAGACAACGGAGAATAGTGTGATTTTTTCTCTAGAAGATAAAGATAATTCTATGGGATTTCCCGGCAACAAAACAATTCAAGTATCTTATACCTTAGATGAAAATAATGCACTTGCGATTCACTACCACATAACTAGTGATAAAAAGACTGTTATTAATCCTACTAATCATACTTATTTTAATTTAGAGGGACATAATGGAGGCAACATAGAAACTCACAAACTTCAGATGAAAGCATCTAACTACACACCTGTTGTAGCTGGTGCCATTCCAACTGGGGAGATTGTAACCGTTTCTGGAACACCAATGGATTTTACTCAAACTAAAGAAGTGGGGCAAGAAATCAACTCTGATAATGAGCAACTTAAGTTAACAGGGGGCTATGACCATAACTGGGTGATAGATGATTGGAATGGAGAACTTCAGAAAATTGCAACTGTTACAGCACCTACTAGTGGAATTAAAATGAATGTGTATACAGATTTACCAGGGGTTCAGTTTTATGCAGGTAATTTTATAACACCTGAGACAGGCAAAAAAGGTGTGTATTATAAGCAACGTAGCGGATTATGCTTAGAAACCCAATATTATCCCAACAGTGTGAATCAACCTAACTTCCCATCTTGCATATTTGGCGAGGGACAGGAATATGATTCTAAAACAGTATATCAGTTTGAAGTGTAATACATAATGTTGGCGCGAATGATGTCGAACATTTCTTTTCGTGCCACGACAAAGAACGCTAAAATACCTCGCATACCGGTGCTATATTGATAGAAATGGTGTGGGAGGTATTTTTATATGGAATTACCAAAAAATATTACGCAAATTGGTGAATCAGACCGTAACTGTAAAATTTATGTGGAAGATTATGTCATTTCTTATATCAAGCAGATGAATCAAGTGGCAGCCAACAAAGACATTGCAGTAGCATTGTATGGTATACATAAAGAAGAAAACCAAATATCCTATTTATTTTTATACGGCGCATGTAAATTAAACTTTCTGCAACGGGAAGTGAAACATTTATCACAAGCTCAAATTCAGGAAATTGAAAAACAAAGAAAACTATATTTTTCTAATTACCAATTTCTTGGTTATCGCTTACTAAATGGTGAAATGGTAGAAGGTTTTCATGTATATGAACAGGAAATCTGCCGCTACATAAAAGGATATGCTTGTTTTTATGAGAAAAATGATAGTATGTTAGCTTATATGCTGGCTACTAGAAATGAAGAAGCGACTCCAGAAGAAGTGCCTCAGGAGAAATATGAAAAGGTGCGTCAAAAGCAAGATGAAAGACGACAACAATTTGAAGAGAAAGCTGCAAGAACGAGCGTTAGTAAGCCCCGTGAATTGCACAGTGGAAGAGCAAATCTCTTGAAAAAATCCTCAACCGTGAAAATGCCAGCATCTTCAAATGGGCTACGCATTATGAGAAGTTCTGTAGTAGGAATGTTTGTTTTACTATGTATCATTGGAGTTGCAACATTGAAAGATTCGGATAAGCTAGAAAATTTTCAAGTAGCAGCCAGGCAGATAGTGGATGAGTTGACAGAACAGAAAATCCCAGACTCTAAGGATTCCATGGCTGCTATGAGTAATAATGGTCAAACTGACACTTTAATTATGGAAGATAAATTAGCTCAGGCAGTGGAACAAGAAAATGCAGTGTCTAATGAAACATCTCCAAGTCAAGAAGAACAGAATAATGAGAATAGTGAGGCTACAATACCACAAGAAATTATACAGCCTACAGAAAATCCAAGCGTTGAAAATAGCGATATTGAAAGTAGTGAACCAGTTGTTCCGAATATTGATAATGCTAACTCAGGGGATGTAATAACTCCAGAACCGATTGCCTATACGATTCAGCCTGGTGATACGTTAATAGGCATTTCTACACGCAATTATGGAACGGAGGAAAAGGTAAAAGAGATATGTTCTTTGAACAATATTACCAATCCTGACAATATCCATATTGGTCAAAAAATTCTTCTACCATAATCATTAATTGTGGTATACTATAAAATACCATATAAGAGGTAATTGTAAAATAAATTTTACAAAGTAAGATTTAATCTTGCAGATACTTAAAAATACCATATTTTGTGAGGTTAGTAATGGCTGATATAAGAAACTATATGAAGGAAAAAGAAAAACGAGAGCAAAATCAATTGCACTATAAAGAACGGATACATAAGCATCGGTTAACTTTTTTTTATCGTATATTACTAATTTTTATAGCTATTGGTGCGTTAATTCTATTAGTTTTTGTTCAATATAACAGACATATTTATACAGCATATGAAACTCTTTCTTCTATAAAAAGGGAAAGCGTATCAGGAACCAAAGATGTACGCTTAGGAAATTCTATTTTGACATATAGTAAAGATGGGGCTCATTGTACAGATTTAAAAGGAAATGTTGTTTGGAATCAAACGTATGAGATTCAGGATATCCTTGTACGTACTAGTGAAAATGTGGCAGCGATAGCCAATTATAATGGTAGAAATGCATATATTGTAAGTAATGAGAAATTGCTTACGGAAATAAACACTAATATGCCTATTCGTGATATCGCAGTATCATCCGCTGGAACAGCAACAGTGGTGATGGCAGATGCAGATACAACATGGCTTTGTACATATACAAGCGAGGGGAAGGAAAGTTATAGCGGAGAGGTATCCATGAAAAACAGTGGATATCCTACATCAATCAGTCTTTCACCTAGCGGAGATTTAATGATGGTATCCTTTGCATATTTTGATTCAGGGGTTCAACAAGCCAAGGTTGCTTATTATAATCTTACAGAAATAGGTGATAACTATAGCGATACTATTGTGCGTGTAGACATTTATTCTGGTGCTTATATACCAAAGGTACAATTCTTAAATAATAATACATCATTTGCCATAAGTAATGGAAGTTTAATGATTTTTAAAGGGAGTCAAACACCAGCATTAAGTGATCGGTATGAATTCAATAGTGAAGTGAGATCTTTGTACTATAGTGATCGTTACATAGGAGTGGTATTTGACTCAGATAAAACAGAATCTAATTATAAAATGGATGTGTATGACTTAAATGCTGACAAAGTTGGCACTTACTACTTTGATATAAACTATACAGATATAATTTTTACAAAAGATACCTTTGTTGTTCATAATGAAACGGAATGTGTAGTTATGAAGCTTGATGGAATTGAAAAGTACAATGGCGTGTTCAATCAAACTGTTCGGAGCATGATTCCTTATAGCACGGGTTACAAATATGCTATTGTAACAAACGATTCTATAGATACAATACAGTTAAAATAACTGAAGAGGAGAGGAAATTACATATGAATCTATTGTTGATCTGTGTACTTATTATTATGGTGTTCAAAATAGCAGAGGGATTTAAGAGGGGAATGGTTAAGGAAATAATATCTTTTATTTCCTTAATTGTGCTTTGTATTGTTGTTGTATTAATTGGTTCTGGATTCAAGAGCTATATGGAAAAGGAATTTTTGGCTGTTGTAATAGCGGTACTATTGCTTGCGATACTAGGAATTCTTCATCATTTGTTGGGAGTACTATTCTTCTCAGCAAAACAAATTGTTAAACTACCTATTATTAAGTGGGTAGATAAAGTTTTGGGAATGGTAGTTGGAGTAGTTGAAACTGTAATTATATTATGGACCGTTTATTCTTTTGTTATGATATTAGGGCTTGGAATGATAGGCCAGTATATATTAGCATATACGGAAGAGAGTAGAATTCTCTCCTTAATATACCAATATAATTATTTGGCATTATGGGTTGAGAAACTAGCGCCTATGGTTCCGTTCTTAAATATTTAAAAAATATGCTTTTAACCATTGACAAATAAAAAACTAAAGTGCTATAATGGAAACCCACCGCGAATTGGAAAAGCTATATATCTATATAGTAAAATACAGTTTAAAAATTGGTGGAAAATAGTTTTAAAAAGTTGTTGACATTGTAGAATGCCTATGATACTATATCAGAGTTGCCATTGACGCGAAAGCACAACAAAGCAACAACAACACAATGAACATTGACAAATAAATAGTAATGCAACCTTGAAAATTCAA
>CAZKGP010000001.1:0-35263 GCA_964552225.1 uncultured Acetatifactor sp. | reverse complement strand
ACCTGACCCTTTGAACCTGTTGGTTAAGACCGACGTAGGGAAGCAAATCATCTTATAACATATCATGGAGTTACGTAGTAAATAGTGTGAAAAATATTTTTCACACAGTGATTTGAGCTCCGCACAAAGTCACCAGACTTTGGAGTATGAACGTTAGTGTGAGAATGAGGATGCTTTCCTAGTGGATGGCATCTTTTTTTGTTGAATAAAAGTGCGCTAAAGCGCACGGAAAGTAGGAGTGTAAAATGAAAAAAGTACTAAGTATTGCTGGCTCAGATTGTAGTGGAGGAGCAGGGATTCAAGCAGATTTAAAAACGTTCTCGGCACATGGTGTATATGGTATGACAGTGATTGCTTCTGTGGTAGCTGAGAATACCTTTCGTGTAATTGAGATTCAAGATGTAAGACCAGATATGATAGAAAAGCAAATTGATGCAGTGTTTGAAGATATTCCACCAGATGCAGTGAAAATTGGTATGCTGTCAAATCGAGAAGGGATGATTGCAACGGCTGGTAGATTAAAAAAGTGGAAACCTTTAAATGTTGTGATAGATCCTGTTATGTATGCCAAAAACGGTTGTCCCCTAATGGACCCAGATTCTATTAATACTCTGATATCAGAAGTGGTGCCATTGGCGGATGTGTTAACTCCTAATATTCCAGAAGCCGAGAAAATAGCTGGAATTACAATTAATAATCATGAGGATATGGAAAAAGCAGCCCAAATAATACATAAGATGGGATGCCGAATGGTTCTAGTAAAAGGCGGACATAGTGAAGGAGATGCTACAGATATCTTGTTTGATGGTGAAGAGTTTTTCTATTATACATCACCTCGTATTGATACCCAAAATACTCATGGAACAGGATGTACTTATTCTTCCGCAATCGCGTCTAATCTTGCCCTTGGAATGTCCATTAGTCAGGCGGTGGAAAAAGCCAAAAAATATGTAACTACAGTTATTGAACATGCACTGGATATAGGAAAAGGAAATGGCCCGACCCACCACTTTTATGAATTATGGAAGCGTGAGAAGATATTCTAAGGTGCCATAGGACGTCGCCTAAGAATATCTAAATCTCACGCCGAAGAATGGCTCTGGAGCCATTCTTCACTGTGTTTGTTTGCACCACAGATGTGGTAGAAGGAGAGTAAAATGCGTAGTAATTTTATAGAACAAGTTCGTACAATTAACCCCCTTGTGCATCATATAACGAATTATGTAACAGTAAATGATTGTGCCAACATTACGTTAGCAATTGGGGCTTCACCAATTATGGCAGATGACTTAAAAGAAGTGGAAGATATTACTGGGATAGCATCTTCTTTGGTAATTAATATGGGGACTCTTAATGAGCGCACTGTGTTATCCATGATAGCAGCAGGTAAGAGGGCTAACCAAAAAGGAATACCAGTTATATTTGATCCAGTTGGAGCTGGCGCTTCCAATTTCCGAAATGAAACAGCCAAGGAACTTTTAAAAGAGATTAAATTTGCTGTGATACGAGGTAATATTTCTGAAATCAAATTCATATCAGGCCTACAATCTGAAACAAAAGGAGTAGATGCTTCAGATACGGATATGCTTGCTACTGAAAATGTTAAAACCATTGCTTACAATTTGGCACAAAAAATGCAATGTGTTGTTGCCATAACTGGGAAAACAGATGTTGTTTCAGATGGTAATAAAACCATATATATCGAAAACGGTCACCCTATGCTTTCCACGATAACAGGAACTGGCTGTATGTGTTCCTCTCTGATTGGCTCTTTTTGTGGTGCAGTTCCTGATTGTCCTATGGACAGCACTGTAACAGCTCTATTATCAATGGGTATTGCTGGGGAAATGGCTTATGATTTTGCTAAAGACTATGGAAATGGAAGTTTTAGATTGGCTCTTCATAATGCAATTAGCCATATGGATGATGAGATTCTTAGAAGGAGGGCAAAATTCATTGAAGCCTAATATTGATTATTCCTTATATCTTGTAACGGATAGAGATTTAATGAGTACAAAAACAGTTGAAGATTCAGTTGAGCAAGCAATACGTGGAGGATGCACCTTAATTCAGCTTAGAGAAAAAAAACTATCTTCAAAAGATTTTTATGAAACAGCGCGAAAAGTAAGAGCAGTAACAAGCAAGTTCAATATCCCATTTATTGTAAATGACAGAGTGGATATTGCCTTAGCAGTTGATGCTGATGGTGTTCATATTGGTCAAGATGATTTGCCTGTGGAACAAGTTCGTAAATTGATTGGTCCTAATAAAATTGTAGGGGTATCTGCGTCCAATTTATCAGAAGCTCTAACCGCTGTTGAAGAGGGAGCAGATTACTTAGGGATAGGAGCCATGTTTTCCACCAACACTAAAACAGATGCAGATGCAACTTCAATCGAAGAATTAACTAGAATACGTAAAGTCATATCATTACCACTTGTGGTTATTGGGGGGATTAATAAAGAAACAATACCACAATTTAAGGATATTAAAATTGATGGATATGCCATTGTTTCAGCCATAGTTAACCAGCCTGATATCATAAAAGCTACACAAGAATTAAAGCAATTAATTGTAGATTCATGTATGGAAAATTGATGATATATGCTACAATGTCCATAAGAAACTCCACGAAGGAGGCAATACGATGTTATTGAATCAAAGGAAATTTCATTTTATATATATTATATTAATAGTTTGCTTACTTTTCGTTGGATGTAGTCAAACCTCTTCCAAACCAGTAAAGGAACTTTCTCTTGGGGATGAGTATGTTTACCGCAACAGATATTGGACATTAGACTTAAATGAAGGGGAACTTCTTATTGATGTGGTGATAGGTGCAGATGGTTTGTATTATGCTACCAACTCTACTGATTTCATGAAGCAGACACTTTATAGGATACCTCATACTGCATTTCCCGAAGAGGCTATGGCATTAAAGGGCATAACTTCGGCAGCAGAGGTTATTCCATTATTAGAGGCGGAAATGGGAACACTGAGTGACTTATTTACTAACAGTAATGGTGAGTTGTGCTATATTTATAACGTATACATGACAGAGGAAACAGCTAGCCAGCTTTTTGTGCGAAAGTTGGGAGAGGATGGAGCCATCCTTTCTGAGATAGATATTACTGAAGCACATAAGGAAATGAAGCTTACTTTGCAAGGCGCTGAGGATAAAAGTCCCGTTACCCACATTACTTTGGATGGAGAGGAGAACATCTATTTTAGTAGCGTAGGGGAGAATGGTTATATTGAAATGGTAGATAATAGTGGAGTACTCAGCAGTAGTATTTCCCTTGGAGACAATCCACCAAGATCTATTTGTACTGGGTCAGATGGTATTGTATATGCTGTTAGGCACGAAATGGATGAAAATAAGATTTTGACGGTAGATAGTAAGGGTAAAAAGCTATCTGAGAAATTATCCGTATCAGATACTACAGGAATTGGTATTTTAGGAGCTGGACTCGATGGTAATTTGCTATACGGTAATCATGTTTATTTATATAATTTAAATCCTCTTACTTTAGAATGTGAACCATTATTTCTTTGGGCGAACAATGGTATTTCAGGAAAAGGTGTTAAGCAGATTTATGCTATGCAAGATGAAAGTTTACTTACAATTGTCAGGGATTCTGAAGCAAAATCCCGTAATGCAATTGTATATTTGAATAAGATAGCCAAGGAAGATTTGCCTGAAGTGCAGATTGTTACTTTAGAGGCTGATGAGAAATTTGTTTCAGATGAGCTAAGGATGGCAGTTAGCCTGTTCAATTCAACCAATTTAAACTATCAAGTTGAATTTAAGGCATATGGATCTGATAGATTGCTTACTGAAATAATTTCGGGTGATGGACCAGATTTAATTTCCAGACAATCCATAGAACCCAAACTATTTATGCAAAAAGGGCTTGTGGAGGATTTATCACCTTATCTAGAAAAAAGCAACTTATTGTCAAGGGAGGATTTAACAGAGTCTGTTTTGCGATGTAATACTTTCGACGATAATTTGATCTGTATACCACCTGTATTTCAGCTAAATGTTCTAGCTGGAAAACAATCATTGTTAGGTGATTCTATTGATTGGAACATTGAAGACTTTATGGCATTTGTAATGGAACATAGCGGTGCTGAAATATTTGAGGGTGGCACATTGGATTCATCTAAGGAGATGATTGTTTTGATGAACATGAGGTCCCAACCTGAAAAGTATGTGAATTGGGATACTCATACAGCTCATTTTGATAGTCCTGAGTTTCTGGAACTCCTCCGCTTTGCCTCTGCCTATGAAGTAAAATACCAAAATAATGACAAGTCTGTTGAAGCCAAAATTATGGAAGAAGAGGTTCTACTATACGATAGAGGTATAAATACAGTAGAAGAGTATCTTCTTAATCGTGAGAGGTTTCAAGGTGATATTCACTATATTGGCTATCCCTCTGAAACTGATGGACCTAACTATGGGATTAGTAATTGGTTAGCATATGCTATAAATAGCCAGAGCGATGTAAAAGAAGGGGCCTGGGCGTTCTTGGAATATTTGGTATTATTACAGCAGGGTAGCCACGCTAATAGATTTAATTTACCAACTCTTAAATCAGCCCTAAATGATAAGTTTGAGGAGGCTACTATTCCTAAAATATTTTTAAATAATGCGGGAATTGAAGTGGAACATCCTTTATATAGAAGGGGGACTTTTGATAACATTCAATACGAAGTTTATGCTGTGGATGAAGCAGAGCTGGAGCCACTTCGTTATATGATTGATAATGCACGATATTTAGATGGACAACTGTCAGGAGACATTAATAGTATTATAAGTGAGGAAATATCGGCTCTATTTTCAGGAGGTAAGTCTGAAGAGGATACTGCTCAAACGATTCAGAATCGGGTACAATTATATCTGAACGAGTTTAAGTAAGCTGTTGGAAATATCTTTATCATAAACATGTATATAATTCATATGTTATGTACATACTATTCCTGAAAGGATGGTGCATTATGAATAAATCAAACGAACCAAACAACAAGTCAAACGGCACATATGATGATGGGAATATTCCTCAAATAGACCTTCCAGATGATAAAGATAATGATGAAACTGTAGAACCATTACCAGAATATACACGTCCTCGTAAAGACGGTCCTGGTGGTGAAAATGGGGAATAATCTTCCCCCTAAGGCCTGATTAATAATCAGGTCTTTTTTTGTATAGGAAAGAATTAAATAAAGCAGAATCTTAATATGCATATTTACATATGGAAAATCGATTATCTATGATACAATAATAAAAACATATGATCTTAGTAGGCATGAAAAGGGGATAATGAAATGTTATTAATAAAAAGGAAATTTCATTTTATATATCTATTATTAGTAATTTGCTTTCTTTTTGTTGGCTGCAGTCAAGCATCTTCCAAACCAGTTAATGAGCTTTCCCTTGGGGAAGAGTATGTCTATCGTAACAGATACTGGTCATTGGACTTAGATGATGGGGAAATTCTTATTGATGTGGTGATAGGTGCAGATGGTTTGTATTACGCTACCAACTCTTCTGATTTCATGGAACGGACACTTTATAGGATACCACATACTGCATTTTCTGATGAGGCTATGGAATTAAAGAGTATATCTTCGGCTGCAGAGGTTATTCCATTACTAGAGACGGAGATGGGGACAGTGAATGACTTATTTACAAATAGTAATGGTGAGTTGCATTATATTTATAACACATTCATGACAGAGGAAATGCCTAGCCAGATTTTTGTCCGGAAGATAGGAGTGGACGGAACCATCTTTTCTGAGATTGATATGACAGAAGCTCATAAGGAAATGAAGGTTACCTTGCAAAGCTCTGAAGATAAAAGCCCCGTTACCCACACTGCATTAGATGGAGAGGAAAACATCTATTTTGGTAGCTTAGCAGAAAATGGTTATATTGAAATAATAGATAATAGTGGAGTACTCAGCAGTAGTATTTCCCTTGCAGACACACCTCCAAGAACTATTTGTACCGGCTCAGATGGTATTGTATATGCTGTCAGACATGAACTGGATGAAAATAAGATTTTGACGGTAGATAGTAAGGGCAAAAAGCTATCTGAGAAATTTTCCATACCTGATACTACAGGAACAGGTATTCTAGGAGCTGGACTTGACGGAAACTTATTATACGGTAATAATATATATTTATATTCTTTAAATCCTCTTACTTCAGAGTGCGAACCATTATTCCTTTGGGCGGATAATGGTATTTCTGGAAAAAGTGTAAAGCAGATTTATGCTATGCAGGATGAAAGCTTACTAACAATTGTCAAGGATTCTGAAGTAAAATCCCGTAATTCAATTGTATATTTGAATAAGATGGCAAAGGAAGATTTGCCCGAAGTGCAGACTGTTACCATACAAGTTGGTGATAAAGAGATTTCAGATGAGCTAAGAAGGGCTGTCAGCCTGTTCAATTCTAGCAACTTAAAGTATCAAGTTGAATTTAGTGCATATGGAGCGGGTGATAGATTAAGAACTGAAATAATATCAGGCGAGGGACCAGATTTAATTGCCTGGTATTCTGTAGACCCCAGACTATTTGTACAAAAAGGACTTCTGGAGGATTTATCACCTTATCTGGAAGGAAGCAGCTTATTATCAAGGGATGATTTAACAGAGTCTGTTTTACGGTGTAATACCATTGATGAGCAATTGATCTGTATACCACCTGTATTTCAGCTTAATGTTCTGGCTGGAAAACAATCATTGTTAGGTGAATCTCTTGGTTGGAATATTGAGGACTTTATGAAATTTGTAATGGAACATAAAGGTGCTGAAATATTTCAGGGAAGCACTTTGGATTCATCTAAAGAGATGATTGTTTTGATGAACATGAAGTCTCAATCAGCAAAGTATGTGGATTGGGATACCTATACAGCTCATTTTGATAGTCCAGAGTTTATAGAACTTCTCCGCTTTGCCGCTGCTTACGAAGTAAAATATAAAGATAGCAACAAGATTTATATAGATAAATTATTGGATGATGAGCTTCTTCTATATGATGGATCAATTGACAACGTAAAAGACTATTTTCTCAATCGGGAAATGTTTCAAGGTGATATTCATTATATTGGCTATCCTTCTGAAACTGAAGGACCTAACTATGGGATTAGTAATGTTACTCTAGCATATGTTATGAACAGCCAGAGCGATGTAAAAGATGGAGCCTGGGCCTTCTTAGAATATATGGTATTATTACAGCAGGGCAGCTACGCCCTAAAATCTTATTTACCAACTCTTAGGTCGGCGATGGAGGATAGGTTTGAGGAGGCTACAATTCCTAAAATGTTTTTAGATAATACACTAAATGAAGTAGAATATCCTGTGTGGAAGTGGATATATGATGATGATGTGATCTACGAAGTGTATGCTGTGGATGAAGAAGAATTGGAGCCACTTCGTTATATGATTGACAATGTACGATATTTAGATGAACAACTGTCAGGTGACATTTATAGTATTATGAGTGAGGAAATGACGGCTCTATTTGCAGGAGGTAAGTCTGCAGAGGATACAGCTCAGACGATTCAGAACCGGGTACAATTATATCTGAGTGAGCACAAGTAATAAATTATTGAATAATTAGTATGGTTAGCATTGCTACTTCTCTTCACAGGAGTGGCAATGTTTTTTTTATTAATATTAATAAATTTAGTAGATACAGGGAATATTATTATATAGTTGCGATGTATGTCAGACGGAGGAGATATCATGAAAGAAAGAAGTACTGGACTTGGAAGTCTTGCAAAAATTATTTTAGGACTTGTTTTAGTATTGGCTATTATAATCGGATTTTTCACAATTAGTTATAATGGATTGGTAAGAACAGAGGAGAGCGTGAAAACTGAATTTTCAAATATATCGGTTCAACTTCAGCGGAGAAATGATTTAATTCCAAATTTAGTGGAAACAGTAAAGGCATATGCATCTCATGAGGCCGATGTTTTTCGCTCTGTAACTGAGGCAAGAGAACGTATGATGAGTGCTAATACGGTAGAAGGTACTATTGCTGCAGATGCTGAAGTTACATCTGCTCTAGGCAGGCTTCTAGCAATTGCGGAAGCATATCCAGATTTAAAAGCCAATGAAAATTTCTTATCCTTACAGGATCAATTGGAAGGAACAGAAAATAGAATCAGCACAGCTAGAAGAGATTATAACCAAACAGTAAATGTATATAATGTTAAACTACGTTCTTTTCCTACTAATATAATAGCTGGTATGTTTGGATTCCAAAATTATAATTTATTTGAGGCACAAGAAGGAGCTGAGAATGTCCCTGAAGTTAATTTTGAATAGGGAAGAGGTGATATGAATGAGCTCCAATTTAAAACGGAAAATAAGAGGTACTATATTTATCTTATTTTGGGGATTATTTATGATTTTGCCTGTAAAAGCCCAAGTAAAAATTCCCCCTCCCTCAAACCAGTTCTTTGTGAATGATTATGCTGGTATTTTAACATCGGAGACAAAAGATTACATTTTTAATACGAGCAGACAATATCAGAATAAAGGCGGACCTCAGGTGGTTGTTACCACAATCAAATCATTGGGTGGTGAAAGCATTGAAGAGTACTCTATTGAAATGGCAAGAGAATGGGGAATTGGTGCAAAAAAGGAAAATAACGGTGTTCTAATTCTACTATCCGTTGATGATAGAAGTGTCCGCATTGAGGTTGGGTACGGATTGGAAGGGGTGATTACGGATAGTATGTCTGGCCGTTTTATACGAGAGGTATCTGATGTATTGGGAACAGATGATTTTGATACTGGTTTGCTAAATTTATATAAATTGGTCATACAGGAACTAGAAGAACCTGGATCATTTGAAGAAACTCATAAAAGCAGTGGTATCCCCTTTATTATAGTGATTATTCTTATAATACTACTCTCTCTTTTTAGGCATCCTGGTGGTAGAAATAGAAGATACGGAGGCTTTGGAGGCTTCGGTGGCGGTTTTGGCAGAGGATTTGGAGGAGGCTTAGGCGGTAGTGGCGGAAACTTCGGAGGTGGAGGCGGAAGCTTTGGAGGCGGTGGCGCGTCTGGTAAGTTCTAAATATTAATAAAAAACAAGTGAGGTATGTAGGTATGGCAGTAGCACATAAATCGGCAATCAGTGTAGGGTTATTATATATTCCTGTCGGATTGTATAAGACAACAAGAGATATTAGTGTAAGCTTTAATCAATTATGTAAGGACAGCAAGGAGCGTGTGAAATATAAAAAGTACTGCCCTTCATGTGATAAGGAGGTAAAAAGCGACGGTATTATCAAAGGATACGAGTTTGAAAAAGGTAAATATGTAACTATAACGGAGGAAGAACTGGAAAAGATTAAGACTAAAAAGGACAAGACAATCCATGTAGAACACTTTGCCAAAATGAAGGATATTGATCCAATATTTTACGAAAAGAATTATTATGTAGTGCCAGAGGCAGGAGCAGACAAAGCATTTGAATTACTCCGCCAAGCCATGCTATCTAAAAAGGAAGTAGCTATTGCCAAGACAGTAATGGGAACAACGGAACAGCTTCTTTTCTTATACCCTACCCAAGATACCATTATAGAAAAAACTTTATTTTATCAGAAAGAAATTCAGGAAATTCCCAAATCACAAGCAAAAATACAGCTTGATAAATCAGAAGTTGAAATGGCCAAATCCCTGATAGATACCATGACAAAAGAGTTTGATATTAGTGCTTATTATGATGAATATCAAGCAAGGTTAAAAGACGCTATAGAAAAAAAGATTAGTGGACAGGAAATTGTTAATGTAGACAGTAGTGCACCTGACAATATTATAGATTTAATGGATGCACTGAAAGGCACCATTGAAATGAAGAAAACAGGAACTAAATTATGACTGATATTTTCGAACAAAAGGGAATTAAACCAATGCTAATAGGAGAACAAAGGGATGCCTTTGATTCTCCTGATTATATTTACGAAATAAAACTAGACGGTATACGTTGTATTGCTTATTTAGATGAAAACGGAACAGAATTAAGAAATAAAAGAGAGAAAAAGCTCCTGCCTCATGTACCTGAACTATCTGAAATTCATAAACAAGTAAAGGAAAAATGTATTCTGGATGGGGAATTATTTATTATGAAAAATGGGGAAATAGATTTCTATGAAATGCAAAGACGTGCATTGATGACAGATCCATTTAAAATCAAAATTGCATCCAAGAAATATCCTGCAGCCTTTGTGGCTTATGATATCCTTTATTATAAAAACGAACTTGTGATTGAAAAATCCTTAGAAGAACGAAAAGAGCTTCTTGCGTCTGTTATCAATGAAAATGAGCAAATTAGTATATCCAGATTTATAGAGAAGGAAGGCATACAATTATTTGAACTGGCTAAAGGAAAAGGCTTAGAGGGTATTGTAGCAAAGAAAAAGGGTAGTCAATATACACTTGATAAGCGTACAAAAGACTGGATAAAGTGCAAAATAATGGCCACAGACGACTGTGTAATCTGTGGTTATATTCCCAAAGAAAATAATATGACAAGCTTAATATTAGGCCAATATAATCAAGATGAACTAATATATAAAGGACATGTAACATTAGGGGTAAGCATGCGCTTGCTCAATCAGCATAAATATCAATTGATTGATTCCCCACCCTTTGCCCAAGTGCCCAAAGGCAATGAGAATGCAACATGGATGGTTCCAGAATTAGTCTGTATTGTAGAGTCAATGCCAACTGAAAAAGAAAGCTTTAGACAGCCGGTTTTTAAGGGGATTAGAGATGATAAATCGCCTAAGGAGTGTCAAGTTGAGGCTACAGATTAATGGCTCATTTAATCCAAGTGGAATGGGGCGAAGCAGTCATAACCATTCCAATGAGCCCACGCTTCCGCTCGGCAAAAAACGTAGCGGTACTAAGATTTCACCTGCGTCTGCGACTGGGTGAAATCAAGTACCGACGTTTTTTAACGGGGCTCGTTGGAATGATTATGACTGCTTCTTACACATTGGTTGGATGAAAGTAATTATCTAATTCAGGCTTGTTCTCTTATGATTCTCCGTATATAATTACAGTTAGTGATCTGGATGCTGACAGTTGGTATTTATAGCAATCAAACATGTAATTGCTAAATGATAACTATAAATAGGAGAGATGCTTTATGAAAATTAATGGACCTATAGAAGTCGTATATGTTGTTACTGCATTATTATTTCTTATAGCAATTGTATTGCTTTTGGGAAAAGGAAGTTGGATGATTGCAGGATATAACACATTATCAGAAGCAGAAAAGTATAAATTTGATGAAAAGAAGCTCTGCAAAATTGTAGGCGGTGGCATAGGAATTATTGCGTTGTTGCTCTTAGTGACGTGTTTTATATGGGATAAGGTACCGCATTATTTTACTTATATTTTAACAGTACTCATAATGCTGGATTGTATTGTAATGATTGTTTTAGCCAATAAAATTGGTAAGAAGGAAAAGTAGGTAATCAGCCTAGTTAGGCAGGAGACAATAAAAATATGATTGGGATATATTTTAGTGGAACTGGTAACACAAAGCATTGTATTGAGTTGTTTGTTAGAGAAATGGATGAAACAGGAAAATGTGTTTCAATTGAAGATGAAAATGCTATAAAAGAAATTCAAAGAAATAATTTTATTGTATTCGCATATCCTATTTATTATAGTAACTTACCTAAAATTATGCATGATTTTATTATGCATAATAAAACTATTTTTAAAGACAAGAAAATTTTTATCATAGCAACCATGGGATTGTTTAGTGGAGATGGCAGTGGTTGTGGCGCAAGGTTACTTGCAAAATGTGGTGCTGAAATAATTGGAGGACTCCATTTAAAAATGCCTGATTGTATTGGGGATGAAAAAGTATTAAAGAAAACAGTTATACAAAATAAATCACTTGTACAGCAATCGCAACAAAAGATTCAAATATCTTGCGACAGATTGAAAAATGGACATCCTACAAAAGAGGGACTTGGGTTTCTTTATTATATAGCAGGTCTTTTCGGTCAAAGACTTTGGTTTTATTATAAAACAAAAAGATATTCCAATAAGTTGAAAATTGACACTATAAAATGTGTAGGCTGTGGAGTATGCACCCAAATTTGCCCAATGGCAAATTTATACATAGACAATCAAAAGGCAGTTCATAAAGGAAAATGTACCATGTGCTACAGATGTATCAGTAACTGTCCAAAGAAAGCAATTACACTTTTAGGGAAAACTGTCTATGAGCAATGTAAAATAGAAAATTACTTATAAATATTAACATTTAGTGGAGGTATTTTAAATGAGAAAGAATTTTGGCGCAAAAGCGTATACTTATCCTCAACCAGTATTTATTATAGCCACTTATGGGGAGGATGGAACACCAAATGCAATGAATGCTGCATGGGGAGGAATTAGTGATTATACCCAATTATCTATGTGTCTTAGTGCAGGTCATAAAACAGTTAAGAATATCCTTGCACAAGGTGCATTTACCGTTAGTATGGCTGATACAGCTCATGTAACTGCTTGTGATTATGTTGGTCTTGAATCTGGAAATAAAGTTCCAAATAAGTTTGAAAAAGCAGGTTTTCATGCTACAAAATCTGAGTTCTTGGATGCACCTCTGATTGATGAGCTTCCTATGGCATTAGAATGTAAACTGATAAGTTATGATAAAGAATCTGAACGCTTGGTTGGTGAGATTATTAATGTGAGTGCTGATGAGAGTATTCTTGATGATAATGGAAACATTGCTCCATCTAAATTTGAACCCATCATTTTCGACCCAGTAAACAATGCATATTTGAAAGTTGGAGAGAAGGTTGGTAATGCATTTAAAGATGGCTTAGCATTGAAATAGTACTTGTAAGAATCCGCTTAGGTTTTCAACCTTTGCGGATTTTTTATAAGTTTAAAAGGTATGTTATAATTTAAAGTTTTCAAGTATAAAAAGAACGGTTTTTAAAAAGAAAATAATTGATAAATTATATAATTGTGATATAATTAACTTATCTAATTTTATACAACAAAAACTGAAATTGACAAAAAACTTGAAAGGAAGATGAGAAATGAGTGAACAAAAGAATTCAGGCCTGGAAAGAACACTTAGCGAACTACGGAGTAAATTATTATCAGCAATTTTAATTATCAATGTATTAGGACTGGTATTATTTTTATTAGCAAAATGGAACATAATACCAATTATAATACCAATTATTTATGCAGTTATTACTATTTTGCTATACATATACTTTCTTGTTCAGCAACTTAAAGTTATTGCAAAACAAGTTAATGAAAAAATACATTGGTATGAGGAGATATTGGATTCCATTCCGTTTCCTCTATCTGTTACCGATAACAATAGAAATTGGACCTTTATTAATAGGCCAGTAGAGAAAATGCTAGGAATTAAGCGAGAAGAAGTTGTAGGAAAACCATGTAGTAATTGGGGCGCAGCAATTTGTAATACAGAAAATTGTGGACTTGATTGCCTTAACAGAGGTATTAAGCAAACATACTTCGATCAAGCAGGTGCAGACTTCAAGGTTGATGTTTCTTATCTACTTGATGAACAGAATAACAGAATTGGACATGTTGAACTTGTTCAAGATATTTCTAGTTTGAAGAAGACACAGAATGAGCAGACTGCGCTAGTAGAACGCATTAGTGAAATGTGTGAAGATTTTGTAAGTGCATCAGGAAACCTCCTAACCGTTTCTCAGTCTCTTGCAGATGGAGCTTCTGATCAGGCAAGTGCAGTGGAAGAGCTATTTGCATTGATTAATGAGACCACAGACAATGTGAAATTATCTGAGAAAGATATTCAACAAGCAAGCGGTAATGTAGAAGAAGTCGGAAAAGACGTGAAAATGACCAACGAAGAGATGCAAACAATGGTTGATGCCATGACTGAAATAGCAGAATCTTCAAAACAGATAGAAGAGATTACAAAGACTATTGAATCTATAGCTTCTCAGACAAACCTATTATCCTTAAATGCTTCAATTGAAGCAGCAAGAGCAGGGGAAGCTGGAAAAGGCTTTGCAGTAGTTGCAAGTGAAATTGGAGAACTTGCAAAACAGAGTGCCGAGGCTGCTAGAAATACTAGTGGTTTAATTGCAAATTCCATAACGGTAGTTGAAAATGGTACGAGACTTGCTGACCAAACAAAGGAATTGCTTAATGAACTTACTGAGAAAATTCATGTAGTGGTAACAACAATGGACACTATAGCAAATGCTTCTCATGCACAGGCTGGAGCGATGGATCAAATTAATCAAGGTGTAGAACAGATTTCTAATGTAATCCAAAGTAATTCAGCAGTAGCAGAGGAAACAGCAGCTACCAGTAATGTACTTAACGATCAAACTAATCAATTAAGTGATTTAGTAATTGATTTCCATAAGAACCAAGCAAGTTCAGATTAAATTTATAAAAAAGACTCTGCGAGTATTGTTGGCAGAGTCTTTTTTCGTCCACAGGGTATTTCTATTTGATTAATTATTTGACATAATACATGAACTTTTTTTCATTTACGCTATATTATAGATTAAAAAGGAGTAATTAACAAATGGAATTATATGTATTTGCTGCTAATTTTCCAGAAGTATATTCAATGCTTGATAAAACAGTTAGAGACACTATTATGATGAACAATATGACTGGAGAAGAGTCTCTTAGGAATTGGGATAATATGATTGATGATTATGTTAGAAATTTTGATGTTGAGAATTCTTATGGTCAGGAAATGAGGTTAATTGCAACCCAACAGATGCCATTTGATGGTATCTGGGGCTGGGATGGCAGAGATAGGGACAGAGATCGTGATAGAGATAGAAATAGGGACAGAGATAGAGACAGAGATAGAGATAGAGACAGAGATCGTGACCGCCGCCGTTCTCGTGATTTTAATATAAGAGATATTATAAGACTTTTGTTTTTAAGACAAATGTTTGACAGGGATCGTCGTTAGAAGCCCCAATAGATTAACACCATAAATTTATTCATAAAGCAGAAAGGGATTATCACCTTCTACAGCGGTAATCCCTTTCTGCTCTTTTAATTCTATAAATGTTCGTCTGGAAGCAATAACTGTTTCAGGTCATCTAACGAGTACACAGGTCTTGCACAGGTTTGATTCTTACATAGATAAAAGGCAGTCTTTCCAGTCTCTATAGGATACTCTTTTGTGAAAGGACAAATAGTTGATAGTACGCTTTCATTTTCAGGTGTTTTAATAAGGATATCCACTTTGTTAAAAGGAGTATGGTGAAATGTAGTCAGAATCTCAGGTGAAATGGAACCATTCTCCGTAACACATACTAACTGGTACGTTGGATATAAAAGGCTTGTCATGGCAATTAAAGAAGCTGTATGACTTGAGGGATAATGCTTAATATTACCTGCCAAAAATTGAAGTTGCTGATATCCAATTTCTTTCCAATGAACCTCACCAGTAAGTGCTGAAAGAGTCATGAAAACCTGAGCAGCTATTGCATTACCTGAAGGAAGTGCACCGTCATATAATTCTTTAGGGCGGCTGATTAGCTGTTCGCTGTCAGAGGCATATAGGTAATAGCCACCTGATTCTTTGTCATGAAAATAGGTGAGAATATCCGATGCTAATTGTATCGCTAGTTTAAGAAATTCAGGATTGAATTTACATTTGTATAATTCTAAGAGTCCAAAGCAGTAAAAAGCATAGTCATCTAAGATCCCCATTCCAACCACTTCACCATGACGCCAACGAAGCATAAGCCGACCTTTTTCGTTCGTTAGTTTGGTGGAAATAAATTGCTGTGCTTTTATTGCTGCATCAAAGTATTGGTTCTCGCCCAGTACAGAATATGCTTTGGCAAAAGCAGCAATCATAAGACCATTCCATGAAGTCAGAACCTTATCATCTTTATGAAGTGCGGTGCGAGACAGGCGATAAGTATATACTTGTTTATTCCATTCTGAAATAGCATTGGGATATAATTCAAATTCGCGGTTGGACAGAAGATTTGGTATGCTTTTTCCTTCATAGTTTCCTTTTTCAGTAATCTGATACCATTGATTCCATTCACTTCCCGATTGGAAACCTAATAAATTAATAATCTCTTCTGGAGTAAATATATAAAATTTACCTTCTACACCGTCACTGTCAGCATCTTGACCACAGTAAAAACCTCCTTCCGTGTCCTGAAGTTCATTTAATACGTAATCCAAAGTTCTTTTTGCCACAATTTTATAGATGTTTTTTCTTGTAATTTGATATGCCTCTAAATAGGTATAAGCTAAAAGGGCATTATCATATAACATTTTTTCAAAGTGAGGAACCAGCCACTTTCCGTCGGTGGAATAACGGGAAAATCCACCTCCTATATGGTCGAATATGCCACCACGATACATCTGTTCTAAGGTTTTTACAGCCATTTTTAGTGCATAACTATCTTTTTCGTAACAAGCGTACTCCATAAGAAATAGAAGATTATGAGGAGCTGGGAATTTAGGTGCTGTATGAAAACCACCATTAGTTGAGTCAAATTCTTGCTTAAATTGGGTTGCAGCAGATGTCAGTAGGGAAATACAGGGTTCTTGACTTTGAGACTTAGTTTCATTTTGCTTGAGATAATGAATGATAGCATCCCCTTGTTTGAATAGAGTATCACGTTGATTCATCCAAAGCTTATGGATTTCAGGCAGTAAATGCAGCATTCCCTGTGAATGATATTGGGGTGATTTGGGAATATAAGTAGCACAGTAGAAAGGTGTTTGCTCTGGCGTCATAAAAATAGTTAGGGGCCAACCACCCTGACCAGTCATGGCTTGGCAGACTGACATGTAGACTGCATCAATATCAGGGCGTTCCTCACGGTCCACCTTGATGCAAACATAGTATTCATTTAAAAGTTCTGCTACCTCCAAATCTTCAAAAGATTCATGAGCCATTACATGACACCAATGGCATGTGGAATATCCGATAGATAAAAATATGGGCTTATCTTCATTTTTTGCTTTATCAAAGGCTTTATTACCCCAAGGAAACCAATTAATGGGATTGTAAGCATGCTGTTGGAGATAAGGCGATTTTTCGTTAATTAATAGGTTATGTTTTTTACTGTTATTGCACATTTGGACACCTCTAATCTATTATTTTAAGTAATCTTCTATAATAATGCCCTGTAATCAATGTTTATAGTCATTTTAAGGGAATAGTTTTTCTTGAAAATGTAAAAACTACTATCAAGAATAGGAGGAAACATTATGGCAAAAGCAGGTATGCGTAGACCCAGTCCTTACGACTCAAATAATCATGGAACGGAGAATCATCAAAAGGTTCCTCATCCTAAGAATCCACAAGCTCAAGTGCCTGAAATACAAGGTGCGGCTAAAAATGGTAATGCAAAAGCTGGTCCCATCAATGCTACAAATTGGGCAAGAGATGATTATAATACCAAAAAATAAGCATAAAAGTGTGAAATAGAAGCAGGGAAAGTGATTCCTTGCTTTTATTTTATACGGGGATACATAATGGAATCATAGAACATTGACAAGTTTTGTTTCATATCTTGATAAGGAGAAATTATATTTATCATGATGATTAGGAGGAAATGGCTTTGGATAACAATAGAAAGTATGTGGTTCTTTCTTTAGAGTTGCACTTATTTTTTGCAAGAATAATGAAGGAACATTCCTTGTTTTTGGAAGCAGGATTTACTCCTGCCAACGCCTCTCTAGCAAAAGAAGCAGAGTTTTTCAAGGAGGAATTTGAAAAATTATTGATGCACGCTATTAACTTGAGTAATGGAGTGGTTCGTCATAAAGTGTTACATTCAGGTGAAATTGTTACAGAGTTTACGGCCTGTGCGGAACAGCAGACTCAGTGTTTCACAGGAATCTCTATTAATGAAGAGATAACAGCAAAGGAATCCCGATTGCATTGTGGAGAAAATATACGAATTACACCAGAACTTTTTCGGCGGGTAAAGCAGCTAAATAGGACTTCTATTCGGATGCTGGATGCTCTAATTGATTTCAAAGAGCAAATTCTAAATGATGTTCTGTGTTGTAAAATTTTTACTTTAAATTTCCCATTACTGTTAGAACATATAATACGTGAGGCAAAGCTATATCGTACCTATGTCCGTAACTTTGAAAATGGAAGGGACTTTGACTGCAATAGTATGAAACAAATTGAGCAGTTTTGGAATAGAATTATGATGGAACACGCTTTGTTTATTCGTGGGCTACTGGACCCGACAGAAAATGAATTAATAGAAACTTCGGATTCTTTTGCCAAAGATTACGCTAGATTGCTTGCGGAATCTAAAGAAATGAATGATAAAACCATAATATTTAACAAATCCTTGGAAGAAACCTTAAAATTCAGAGACTTCAAACAAACAGGTACAAAGGGAATACAAGATTGCAAGATACGTTCAATTATCTTGCCCATTTTAGCGGATCATGTTTTAAGGGAAGCCAACCATTATGTAAGGTTACTGAGCAATTAATTAGGTTGACTCTTGATTTCTTCTTAACCCAAATAAGCCCTCCTTCATATAATATACAAATACTAAAGGGAGCTAGTATCCGCTGAAGGGACAGAAGGGAGTTAATATATGTTTGAAGAAAGAATAAGAAGATGCGGCTGTGGCTGTGGTTCGGGTAATGATGACCAAAGCCATGTGCACGAAGTTTTAGGTAGTGTATTTATTGCAGAGCCAATGGAAGATCCTCACAACCATAGATTTGCAACAGTATCTGATGAAGCAATTCGTGTTGGAAACGACCATATTCATGAAGTTAAATTTAGAACAGACTTTTTTGATGAACACTTTCATGAATTTAAAGGCGAAACAACTGGTGCCATTCCTGTTGGTGATGGCAGGCATGTTCATTTCTTAAAAGATTTTACAACAAGAAATGATGATCATAGACATGAATTCAGAGTAGCAACATTAATTGAAAATCCTATTGAAGAATAATATTTTATTCTAGCACCAAGCCGGGAACCGTTTAAAAAGCGGTTATCCCGGTTTTTGTATTGTGCAGATTCAAATTTTATTACCTATATGACAGACTTCATTATGGCAAAACAAGTAAAAATGTGGTAAAGTTATTTCAGTTGTCCTACATATATTTTAAGAATAAGGGAGTTTTATGGGACAGAAAATGTGATAGTCTTCACACATAGATTGAAAAGGAGAAGTAAGGATGAGAGAATTTACAGCTGTTAGTCTCTTTTGTGGTGCTGGTGGACTGGATTTAGGTTTTGAAAATGCAGGATTTCATACAGTTTGGGCAAATGATTTTAATGCTGATGCTTGTAAAACTCATCAGAACTGGAGTAACGCAACAGTTGTTTGTGGTGATATTTCGAAAGTCGATATTGGTGCCATACCGGAGTCTGATGTAATCCTTGGAGGTTTTCCATGTCAAGGATTTAGTTTAAGTGGTCCTAGAAAAATTGATGATTCTAGGAATGCTTTATACAAGTATTATGTAAAAATAGTAGCGGAGAAAAAACCCAAAATTTTTATCGGTGAAAATGTCAAAGGCCTACTGACGATGGCCGATGGTCAAATTATAGAAGCCATTATACATGAATTCTCGTCGTGTGGTTATGATGTTTTTTATCAGTTGATTAATGCTAAAAATTATGGAGTACCACAAGATAGAGAAAGAGTTATTATTTGCGGATTTAGAAAAGATTTAAAAATTAAGACTTTTGAATTAACAAAGTTAGAAACACCAGTTGTAACCTTAGAAGATGTACTAAAAGATTTTCCTAAAGCATCAAAGGAGGATGTATGTCAGGCTCCTTTTTCGTCAAGATTTATGTCACGCAATAGAAAGCGGGACTGGAATCAGGTTGCCTATACTATTCCTGCAATGGCGAAGCAAGTTACTCTTCATCCAAATTCACCAGACATGGTTAAATTAGGAAAGGATTTGTGGGAATTTGGTGAAGGGGGAGAAACCAGACGTTTCAGTTGGAGAGAAGCAGCAGCAATTCAGACATTTCCAAAAGAATTAGAGTTTTTTGGTGATTTAACAAGTAAGTATAAACAAATAGGGAATGCTGTACCAGTTAAATTGGCAGAGTCTGTTGCCAACCAGTTGCGAACAGTCCTTAAAGAAAAGGAGACAGAATTATGGGCCGGGGAATACAAACCTCAAATGGAAAAGCATTTGAATATGCATGTGTCATAGCATTGTGTGAACAGTTAAATATTAATCAGAAAGTAGTAGTTGAGTCATCACCTCAGTTGAGTACTGCACAGAAATTGTATGAAGAGATTAAAGATGAGATGAAGGACTCAATGGATGCAGCAGCAAGGGCTTCAGTACGAGTCATAAAACGACTAGAACCACAGCTGTGTGAAGCAAATGGCTATGAACCATTGTATTTGTCACTTCAGGCTGATTCGGCTGGAATTAAAGGAGATGTACGTGATGTTCTTTGCCTTAGAAAACAAAATGGGTGGGAAATAGGCTTATCTTGTAAGCATAATCATCGTGCAGTAAAGCATAGTAGATTGTCAGATAGGATAGATTTTGGTAAAGATTGGCTTGGAACACCTTGCTCAGAAAAATATTTTGATATAGTAGTTCCCTTATTTCATGAATTGAGAGAAATTCGAGATACTAGTAAATTAAAAGGTTCACCAGCACTTTGGGCTGATATTGAGGATAAAGCTGAGAAATACTATATTCCAATACTGCAAGCATTTATGGATGAATTAAAGGATATTGCTTCTACAAGCGAGAATAACATACCTGAAAAATTAATTAGATATTTGCTTGGAAGATATGATTTTTATAAAGTAATTACAGATGACAAGAATCGTACAACTAGAGTTGAGGCAATTAATATTGCTGGTACATTAGCACGGAAATCTGGTACATTAAAATCAATTACAAATATTCCAGTTCTTAAAATGCCATCACAATTTTATCATATAGATTTTAAACCGGGTTCTGATAATACGATTGAAGTTGTATGTGACGAGGGATGGCAGATATCAATGAGAATACATAATGCAAGTTCACGTATAGAACCTTCATTAAAATTTGATGTCAACTTAATATCTTTACCAGCTACTGCTCATACACAGATAGAACCATGGGATTACAATTCGATAGAAGGTCAGAGGCAAAGATTGGGGGAATACGCTAAGAAACTATCGATAAATCATTGAATTGAAAGTTAAGATAAAAAGGGGAAAATAAAATGGAGAAGATAAATATTAATTTACAGAATTGTTTTGGAATTGAACATTTAACTGCAGCGTTTGACTTTACAAAAGATAATGTTGTTGCAATATATGCTAGAAATGGATTAATGAAAACCTCTTTTTCTAAGACCTTTAAAAAAATACAAGAAGAAAAAGTAAGTGAAATTAGAGATGAAATTTTTAACGAGGATGGAATTGCAAACGTTATTGTTGATGGAGAGTCAGTTAGTGCAACAGATGTTTTTGTGATAAATTCATATGAAAATTCATATGAATCAAGCAATATTACATCATTATTGGTAAATGAAGAAGTAAAGAATAAAATAAACAGTGTTTTAAAATTAAAAGATAACTTTCTAAAGACACTTGAAAAAAAATCGGGATTAAAGATTGCTAAAACATTGGGTGGAAAAAAGATATTTGAATTAGAACCAGTAATTGTAAAAGACTTAGGATATAGTGAGGATAGTTTTTTACTAAATCTAACAGAAATATTAACATTAGAAAACTCTTATAACTGTAGTGACATTATATACTCTAGTATTTTTGATGAGTCAGTTTTAAAGAAAATAAAATCATCAAATTTTCAGAGTAAAATACATGAATTTACAATGAAAAGTAATGAAATTTATGAAAATTATAATTTTCTAGAAAAAGGAAATTTAACATTGCCTAAACTTAAAGACGTATTAAAAGTTTTGGAAAAAGATAAATATTTTGTAAAAAACAATTCGCTTATTTTAGATGGAGAGCTTGAAATATTAAAAGCAGATGAGTTAAAAGATAAAATTGATGAGATTGAAACTGAAATTAAAGCAGTTCCAGTATTAAAGGAAATAGAAAAATTATTAAGTGATGTAAAAGGAAGTGTGCTTAAGGACGTTATAGAAACAAATCCTGAAATTGTAGAGTTTTTGAATATAGAAAAATTAGATCAATTAAAAAAAGAATTATGGAGTTCGTATATAAAAGCAGAAAGCACTAAGTTTATGGAGTTGGTAGAAGAATATAGAATTCTAGAAAATATTATTGAAAGTACGAATTTTGAAGATAGTCCGTGGAAAAAGGCAATGGATATTTTTGAAGACCGTTTTACGGTACCTTATAAAATGGAAATATCTAATCTTAAGGGAGCTATAATTGGCGAAAGTATTCCGCGTGTACTATTTTCTTTTAAAAAAGATGATAAAAATATAATGATGGATAGAAGTAAACTGGATAATATTGATGTATTAAGTCAAGGAGAGAAACGAGCACTATATTTACTCAATATTATATTCGATATTGAAAATAGAAAGACATTAGATCAAGAAACTTTGTTTATAATAGATGATATAGCAGATTCATTTGACTATAAAAACAAATATGCTATAGTTGAGTATTTATATGAAATAGCTCATAATCCAAAGTTCAAGATGATTGTGCTTTCACATAATTTTGATTTTTACAGAACAATATGCAGTAGAATTAATATTTATACAGATAACAGATTAGTTGCGAGCTCTACAGGGAATGAGATTGTATTAAAAAAAGAAACGTATCAAAATCAACCGTTTATTTTTTGGAAGAGTCAGTTAGTATTGAAAAATGCTATTGCATTAATTCCCTTTATGAGAAATATAATTGACTATGGAGATGATAAAAAACTCGGTAAAGTAAGTGGTATTAATAAAGATTCCTTGTTATTAACGGAATTACTCCATGAAAAGTATCAAACTAATATTATAACATTTGGTGATATAAAAATTTTGTTTAAAGAGTATCTCGGAAATGATAAGTATAAGGAGGATATTATAGAGTCCAATTCAGTTATTTCAGATTTGTATATTCTTGCGGACGGAATTAATGAAAATGATGTAGATTTAGAATATAAAATAATCCTTTCCATGGCAATCAGACATGTAGCTGAGAAATATATGATATCAAAATTAAAATCCTTTTCTGGTCAATTGATATGGGAAAAACGACATAGACAGATGACAGGGAATGTAGCTGAATTTATGAGTTATCTTGCGAGTGTTGGAAACCAAACAAGAGAATTATTTGAAGCGTTCAAACAGATAGGAACATTAGAGAAGATAGAGTTATTAGGAGAGGTAAATATAATGACGCCAGAGAATATACATTTAAATTCATTTATGTATGAACCAATATTAGATATGGACATTGTTGAGCTAGTTGGATTATATGAAAAAGTAAAATGCTTATAGTAGTTACATGGTACAAGTAATCAGGGTAATTATATTGCAAGTATATGATTTAAATCAATAGGAAATTGGCGAATTATAAGACACGTATAATAACATAAATTTGTTATTGTACGTGTTCTTTCATTTATACACATAATTATATTAATATAAATAATTGTTTATTTTAACTCTAGTAATGTATAATGAATAAAAAAGAAATCAGAGGAATATAAAGTATGCATTATAATTGTTTAATTGTAGATGATGAAACTGATTTGGCGGAAATGACATGTGAATATTTTGAAATGTTTGATGTAACTTGTGCTTGTGTAGGAAACGGGGCTGATTGTCAGAAGTTTCTAAAAGAAAATCAAGTAGATATTCTTTTGATGGATATTAATCTTGGAGAAGAAAGCGGGTTCCAATTAGTGAAAAAAATCCGCATCGAGTCTAATATTCCGATTCTTTTTATTAGCGCGAGGCAAAGTGATGCTGATGTTTTAATGGCACTTAATATAGGTGGTGATGATTATATCAAAAAACCATATGCACTAAGTGTTTTGTTAGCAAAAGTAAAAGTTATGTTAAAAAGAATGGTAAAGCAGTCTGATAATATTGAAACTGATAGCAACGAACGGATATCTATAGATGAAGAAACCATGCGAGTAATTGTAGATGGAAAGACAATTCAACTGAAAGCAAAAGAATTTAAGCTTTTTCAGTATTTATATGAACATAAGAATACCATAGTTACCAAAGAACAGCTTTTCTACAATGTATGGGGAGATTATAATTTCAGTGACGGCACACTAAATGTACATATTCGTAAACTTAGAGAAAAGATAGAAGAGATACCAAATGAACCTAAAATCATAAAAACTATTTGGGGAACAGGATATATGCTTGAAGAATGTCTCTGACGAGCCATTCTTCCTGCTTTTTTTAGGGGGCAAGGGGGAAAGAAATTGAAATTAAGATACATAACATTTATATTTACACTTAGCATTCTAATTGTATTTATTCTTATTGGCAGGCAAGAAGGTAAGAATCAATATGAAATGGTGGATATGGTAGCATTAAATCAAGAATATAACGAGATTGTTTTGGGACTTAACGCAGGAGAAGAGAGAGAACTTCTTAGTGATAAGTATGGATGCAATATTTACCTGAAAACGGACCTTAATTATGAAAGTAAAGTTAATGATGCCATACGTGATAATAAAATCTGTATGGATTATATGGAAGGTGAAGTTCTTCTTGGGAAAATTGTGTTTCCAGGTATGGGAGTTTATTTTGGAGAGCAACGTTTAGCAATGCAAAGCTTTTTTGTCTATATGTGCTTACTTATTTTAGTATGTGGATATGTATTGATTGGATTATTGTACTATTTTTATGTTCGTCCATTTCGTAAACTACAATCTTTTGCTTCTGAGGTAGCCAAGGGAAATATGGATAAGCCATTAGCCATTCAAAAGGAGAATTATTTTGGAGCTTTCACAGAAAGCTTTGATTTAATGCGAGAAGAATTGAAGCTGGCAAAAGAGAATGAATATAGGGCTAATATAAGTAAAAAGGAACTTGTAGCGGGGCTTTCTCACGACATCAAAACACCCGTTGCTGCTATCAAGGCAACATGTGAGGTTCTGAAAATCAAAATAGATAAAGCAGATAGTGAAGATGAAAAAAAGGATGTTTTACATAAGCTTGAGATTATAGAGAGAAAATCTGATATGATTGATGAACTCATTGGGAATATGTTTCATGCAACATTAGAAGAGTTGAATAATCTGACGGTAGATTCGGCAGAAGAATCTTCTAATCTGATAGTTAGTATGCTGGAAGAAATACAATATTATGAAGCCATTGAAATTAAGAATGAAATTCCAGAATGCCTTATTTATATGGATAAGTTACGTTTAAAACAAGTGATTGATAATATTATTAATAATTCCTTTAAATATGCAGGAACAAAGGTCGAGGTTTCATTTTTGAATAAGGTGGAAGGAATCATAGTAAAATTTCAGGATTTTGGTAAAGGCGTCTTAGATGAGGAATTACCCCTTGTTACACAGAAATATTATCGTGGAAATAACAAAAAAGGAAAAAGTGGTGCAGGATTAGGGCTTTTTTTGGCGAAGTATTTTATGGAACATATGAAGGGCGATATGGAGTGTTATAACGATAATGGCTTTGTTGTAGAGCTGTTTTTGAGAAAAGTATAGAAATTTAAGGATTGATTAAGGAATAGACTGGAATTGGTTTAAGACTTTCTAAGAATTGTTCCTTTATAATAAAGCCATGGTTAATAAAACTATGGCTTTTGTTAGTGCCACGACTTTAATGATTGGAGATTAATATGGAAACTTTAAAAAGAGAAGCAATATTAGAAGCAAAAGATTTATGTAAAACATTTTCAAATGAAAGTCTACAGCAACATGTTCTTAAAAATTTGAATATAACAATGAATAAAGGAGATTTCACCGTCATTATGGGCAATTCCGGCTCAGGTAAAAGTACCTTGCTATATTCCTTATCAGGAATGGACCGCCCAACTCTTGGTAAGGTATATATTGGAAATAAAGAAATATCAAAATATTCCAATGATAAGCTAGCTGTTTTTCGGAGAAAGAATTGTGGATTTATTTTTCAGCAAAATTTCTTAAATGATACCATGAGTGTACTTGATAATATTTTAGTAAGTGGATTGTTAGTATCTAAGGATAGAAAGAATATTGTGTCCAAAGCAAAACAGCTTTTGCTGGAAACCGGTTTAACAGAAGAGGTGTTTCATAAATATCCCACACAATTGTCTGGTGGTGAAGCACAAAGGGTAGCTCTTGTGAGAGGTATTATTAATGATCCTAGTATCCTTTTTGCGGATGAACCTACAGGTGCATTAAATTCCCAAAATACATTGAATGTATTAAATATTCTTACGGAATTGAACAGACAGGGGCAGACTATTATTATGGTTACCCATGATATTAGAGCTGCAAGACGTGGAAATCGAGTGTTGTATCTAAAGGATGGTGTTATCTTAGATGAGATTAACCTTGGAAGTTATCAGACAAACGATGCAAAACGCCATGAAGATTTGCGTACGTTTTTGAATGAAGTGGGATGGTAGCGTGAAACATGCAGAATGGAGGATGTTATGGGAATTTTATTGATTGCGAAGGACAATATAAAAAAACAAAAGGGCAATGCTACCATTTTGTTTTTGCTAGTAGCGTTAGCGGTATTTATGTTATATGTGGGTATATCTGTACTTTCTAACATGGATCAAGTCATTGATAAAAGAAATGAAGCAGTAAATGGTGCAGACTATTTTCTGTTTTCAGAAAGTACACATAGTAGTGAGATAATGGATTTTTTTGAGAAAAAAGATGAAGTTACTTATGTGGAAAGAGAGGAAGCACTTTTTGTTTCTAGTGCAAAATATTTTTCTGATACTCAACTTGAAAAAGATGCAGATGAAATCAGCTTTTTCTTTCAGGATATAGAAGCAGAGCGAAAACTCTCTGTGATTAAAGTACATGATGAGGGAAAAGTTTGGAAAGAAAATTCTATTATTTTACCTTATTATATGAAGGTGGGAATGGGTTATCAAACTGGAGAAACTCTTAATATTGAAATAAATAATAAGATTTTTTACTTTGAAATTTATGGATTTACTGAGGACATAATGTTTTCAACCACTGCTATTATTGCAATGGAAAAAGGATTTATATCCAATCATTACTATAAGGATATAGAAAAAGAGCTGGGAAGCAGTGGATATATGTATAGGACTAAGTTAAAAAAGGATATTAATGTAGATGATTTTCTAGAAAAAAATAATCTGCTAAAAGATATCATACCAGATTATATCAGTAAAGTGCATTTGGATCTGGATTATGAACTGGTTAAGTATGGTGCTAGTATTACTGCTAATATTTTTATGGCTATTTTAACTATTTTTGCAATACTTATAATTTTCATTGCCTTAGTAATTGTACACTTTAATATAAATAATACAATTGAAATGAATATGAAGAATATAGGAATTTTACAGGCATCAGGATATACATGCAGTCAACTCGCAGTAGCCACTGTAGTAGAGTTTTTATCAATTGGTGCTGTTGGTATGGCAGTTGGATTAGGATGTGCAAAGGGAGCTTCGGATATGATAGGGGGAACTATATCCTCCGCCATAGGTCTTTGCTGGGAAATGGGTTTTGATTTAATCAGTGCGTTGCTTAGTATAGGGATTATAACATTTCTCATTCTGTTTGGGGTATTTTTATCTTCTCGTCGATATTGGAAGATTGTACCTTTATATGCATTGCGTAATGGAATATATACACATAATTTCAAGAAAAATCATATACGTCTAGATAAGACAAAACTTCCCTTAAATGCTGCCATTGGTATGAAACAAATTTGGGGTAATCTAAAGAAAAATATTTCTATTTGTTTTATTGTAGTGATACTTACTTTTATAGGAAATATGTCGGTGAGCCTCTATCAGAATTTGGTTTCAAATACCGATAAAATGTTCCAAATAATCGGTATGGAGGGAGGAGATATAAGAGTACTGATTCAAACAGGAGAAGAAGATATTAATATAATTAAAGAATCTGTGAAGAGTGAAATAGCCCACTTAGACGGTATGAAACAAATAGTAGAACTAATAGAAGAAGATATGATGATTAGTAATGATACAACAAAGGTAAGTGTGAATTGTGACATTTGTGATAATCCTAATAACCTTCGCGTTAACAACATAGTGGAGGGAAAACGCCCAGAATACGATAATGAGATTATGCTTTCAACTGTTATAGCAGATAAGTTAGACGTATCGATTGGCGAGGTAGTATATTTAGAATTAAACGAGGGCAGAGAAGATTACCTGGTAGTTGGAATTAGTCAGGGAATTAATCATTTGGGAAGGAAGGCAATGATTACTGCAGATGGGGCACTTCGTTTAAATGAAAACCTGACAGCAAATACTTTATTACTTTATGTAAATGATGCAACTTCTATTGAAAATACGATAGAGACCTTAAATGATACATTAGAAAATTATGAGGTTTCCATAGTCAATAGTAAAAAAGAGATAGATATTACTCTTATATCCATCATAAGTACTATGAAAATACTATGTATTGTGATGGCTGTAGTGATTGCCTTTGTAATTGCATTGGTGCTGGTTCTACTAGTCAAAACCCAGCTTATTAGACAAACAAGACAGTTTGCTATTTATAAAGCGCTTGGTTACACTACGGTTCAGCTTATTTGGCAAATTACAATGAGCTATATTCCTGTCTTTTTTGTAGGAACATTGGTGGGATGTGGGGTAGCTTTCCTAGGAATCACTCCTTCTGTGGTATTAAGCCTTTCTGCCTTTGGAATTAAAAGCTTTGCTATGGACCTTAGTTTTACAGCCATGCTGGGAATTGTTGTGACAATTGTAGTATGGTCTGAGATTATTATAGTATTGTGTTCTACGAAGATTAGAAAAATTACTCCTTATGAGATGCAGCAATAATTGAAATATAAGAGCCGGAAACTTGAAGTTTTTACTCCATTTTTTCAGCTCTGTGTGATACAATAAGTGTTAAAGAACGAGGGGAAGCAAGCGAGGGAGGAAGACCATGGAACGATGCAGTTGGTGTTGTGATAATGGGATTAATCAAAAATATCATGATGAAGAATGGGGAGTACCACTTCACGATGATAAAAAACATTTTGAGTATATATCAATGGAAGTAATGCAATGTGGTCTTAGTTGGACTCTAATGCTTGAAAAGAGAGAAATCTTCAAAGAATGTTTTGAAGATTTTGATTTTATTAAGGTTGCAAAGTATGGCGAACAGGACATTACAAGGATACTGAATAAAGAGGGAATGATAAGGTCAAGACGTAAAATTGAAGCAATTATAGGAAATGCAAAAGGGGTCTTGGCGATAATAGATGAATTTGGAAGTTTTGATAACTATATTTGGTCTTTTACTGAGAATCAAACCTTTGTTTACTTAAAGCATCATTCTGGACAATTTGAAGCTAGCAATGAACTTTCTGATCGAGTGAGCAAAGACTTAAAGAAAAGAGGATTTAAGTATCTTGGTTCCATTACAATTTTTTCCCACTTACAAGCATGTGGAATTATAAATGACCATTCTCCAAATTGCTGGATGTATGAAAAATTGATTAATCAAGGAAATATAAGATATATACCGGATTAAAAAGATTGTTTTATTAAGATAATAAGGATGGGTGATATTATGATACGAGAAGTTACCAGTGAAGATTTTGATGGTCTTATGAATTTATATATGCAGCTTCATAATAATCCAATACCTGAAAAGACAGCAGAAGTTATGAGCATTTGGAATAAAATTTTAACTAATGAAGACTATCACATAGTGATTGCAGAAGAGGAAGGGAGAATCGTTTCTTCATGTGTTTGTGTGATTATTCCAAATTTGACTCATAACCAGAGACCGTATGCTCTTGTAGAAAATGTGATTACAGATGAAATCTATAGAAAAAGAGGTCTTGCAAAGCAATGCTTAGATTATGCGAAAGACATTGCAGTAAAAGCCAATTGTTATAAAATAATGCTATTAACAGGTTCAAAGCAAGAAAGTACTTTAGCTTTTTATGAGAAGTCTGGGTATAATCAAAAAGATAAAACCGCCTTTATTCAGTGGCTATAACTTATTTCCATTCAGAGAGCCAGCTTTTATCATTTGCAATAGCAGTTACGATTTCATCACCGGATTTGAACTGGTCAAAAGTACCTTTTTCAATTTCACTAATTGCTTTGCCTAACAAATCTTCGTAATAGGCTTCAGGTGTCAATTCCGTTGTGGTTTGGTTAAAGTGCTGTTGGGACTCAGCGGAGGCTATTTGTGCATATTTATCTTTTACTTGATTAATGAGTTCATCACGATTCATTTAATTTGCTCCTTTAAGGTATTATTTATCATTACCAGGTTTATGGCGGTTGCCAGACTGCTTTTTGTTGTTTCTGCCTTCGCCATCTAAGGCACTTTCAGCTAGAGTTGGTCCACCTTTTGACTTTAGTTTACGGATAGGTTTGGGATCAAGTTGTGAATCTTTTGCCATAATAATTATTCTCCTTAAAACTTAATATTAATAATGTTATTTTGGGCAGATTAAGAAAATATTATTCAGCAATAGTGTGGAAAGAAATTCATTGTTTGTGCTACTAAAACGGACAGATGGGAGTTATGAACCATGATATATCAAAAGATAGATGAAAAAAATAGAATAAATGTAAATCAATTTATTTTAAAGCAATGGTTATCGTCAGAAATGGTAATTAGAGGAACAATAATAGATATGACAAAAGTTGAGGGTTATATTGCGTTAGAAAACAATACTATTGTTGGGCTAATTACATTTGTTATTGATAACGAAGAATGTGAAATTCTATCTCTTGATAGTTTGCAAGAAAATACTGGTCTTGGAACGAATTTATTGCAGATTGTAATCAATCATGCAAGAGAAAGCAATTGTAAAAGAGTGAAGCTTATTACAACCAATGATAATATAAGAGCAATTCAGTTTTATCAAAAACGTGGATTTGATATATGCAATATATATTATAATGCGTTAGACATATCTAGAAAGATAAAACCTGAAATACCCATGATAGGGGAGAATGGGATTCCTTTAAAACATGAAATTGAATTTGTTTTGGAGTGCTGTATGAAGAGGTATAATAAATGATTGTATTAAGAGAAATTAATAGTACATTCATATTGCTGAACGGAGAAAATATAAATGGATATAGCAGTTTTATCAGACATTCATGGTAATTATATAGCCTTGGAAAAGTGTATTAAATATGCAGTAGATAGTGGGATAAGGACATTTGTTTTTTTGGGAGATTATGTAGGTGAATTGGCATATCCTCAAAAAACTATGGATATAATCTATGAAATGTCAGCTAAATACCAATGTTATTTTATAAAAGGAAACAAAGAAGATTATTGGATAGATTACCCAAAAAATGGAGAATGTGGTTGGAGGGATAACGACTCAACCACAGGCTCCTTGTTGTATGCGTATACAAATTTATCTAATAAGGATTTAGAGTTTTTTAAAGGGTTGTCTATATCAAAGAAACTTTCTATTGATAATATGCCTTCCATTACAATATGCCATGGTTCACCAAACAAAGTAAATCAAAAATTACTTCATGGTAATAAGCTGACATATGAAATCATGGATGCGTCTGATACATCAATCATTTTATGCGGACATACACATATTCAGGGAAAAATTGTATATAACGGGAAAAGAGTATTAAATGCAGGTTCTGTTGGTGTTCCTTTACATAGTGATGGGCAATCCCAATTTATTATATTACGTCAAAAGGATGAAATTTGGGAAGAAGAATTTATTAGTCTTGAATATGATATTGAACAGGTAATTCAAGAATTGCATACATCAGGACTTAATAGACATGCGCCATATTGGTGTATTGTAACAGAACAAATGTTGAGGAAAGGTATTATATCACATGGTGCAGTATTGGAAAGGGCGATGGCATTATGTCGTGAAGAAACTGGTAGTTGTATATGACCCCATATTCCTGAAGTGTATTGGGAGCAAGCAGCAGTGGAAATGATAGGGATACCCAAAATACCAACAATGCCTTGACATAAAAATCCAAGCATTATAATATAATGAATGTGCCATAGAACCATATATGGCAAGGGATTGAAGTGATAAGATACAAACATTATATAGGCACGTAATACAGAAAAAAGGAGCAAATATACTTGAGCAAAAATATTATAAAAAAAGAAAATTTTTTACTGTGGATTATTGCCATATCTCTGGTGGGATTTGCCCTAAGGCTTACTGGAATTCGATTTGAAGGGGTAGATTATAGAGAATGCCTATCTACTTGGTTTTATCAACTGAAAGAAGTGGGAAGTCTGGCGGCTTTGGCTGAATTTGAGGGGGATTATAACCTCCCATATGTGACAGCGATGCTTCTCTTGACTTATCTGCCAATAGAGCCATTAATCAGCATTAAAATGTTATCAATTGCCTTTGACTATTTGGGTGCCTATGTGCTTATGCGTATGGCCATGGACTGCGTGGATGAGGATGGTGTGAAGGAAAATGAGAAATGGAAAACAGGTGTTATTGCTTATGCTGTTGTATTATGCCTGCCTATTACGGTAATTAACAGTGGTTATTTAGCTCAAAGTGACGGTATTTGGGCGGCCTTGGCTGTTCTTAGTTTTCGCCAGATATCATTGGGACATCCAGTACGAGGTATGCTGGCACTGGGATGTGCCTTGTCTATGAAGCTACAAGCAATATTTATACTGCCTGTGCTACTGATTTATCTATGGAAAAAGAAAAATAATTCATTTTTTCATATATTCTGGGTACCTGTGGCTATTCAGTTACTCAGTATACCAGCAGTGATTGCTGGCTGTGGATGGGATATTGCCTATAGAGTGTTTAGCCGTATGCTTGGTCGATACCCTTTTCTTTATTATTATTACCCTAATATTTGGACATATTTTTCAGAAGCACCATATTATGTATTTGGTAAAATTGCCATTATACTTACATTTATTTGTCTGTTGTTATTTGCTGTTATTGTAATAAATTCAAAAATAAAGGAAAGCAGAGGCAACTGGATAGAATATGCTATTTGGATTGCAATGACCTGTGTTATGCTGTTGCCTTGTATGCATGAACGTTATAATTACCTTGCGGAAATTTTAATAGTGACCTATGCTGTGTGCCGTCCTAAATACAGAGTGCCAGCTGTTGTCTTGACTGTTGTTTCATTCCAATGCTATGTTCAATCTTTTTTTCATTGGAATCAAATATCGCCCTATTTACTTGCAGCTTTCAATATTGCAATTTATCTCTGGTTGACAAATGATATTTGGGGAAGAGTATTCCGGAATTTCAGAATAATTGAGAATAGAGGTAAACAACAAGATTCGGAGATACAATATGCTGAAAATTGAAAAAAAACTTATAGAATTAGTAGAACGACATATACTTCTGATTGCAGTATTAATACTTACAGCACTTGCATTTCTGCTTAGAAAACAATGTATATGGTACAATAGTATTGATTATATAAATTACTTTAATAAACATTCAGGACATGTGCAATCTACCCTATATTATCAGATTGTGTATTTACTAGGATATTTACCTATGCTCCCTATACATGGTATGAAGTGGCTCACTGCGGCAGGAGACATAGGTGTGGCAATTTTGTTTATCCTTTTAATTGGGAAACGACCTATTGATGTGGGAGAGAAACTACGATATTTGATGTTTTATGCAGTTTTCCTATTTTCACCGGTATTTCTCCTTAGGGGAATTGTATGGGCACAGCCAGATTCGCTTGCCATGGTGTTTCTTATGGGAGCACTGTTTCTAGAGCGGAGAGGTCAAAAGGTAATCTCTATATGTCTAGCAGCGATGGGTACTGCCATTTATCCAATCATGATTTTACCAGTACTGCTGTATTTGCTTTGTGGGGTAAAAAATAGAGGATGGAAATTATTAACTAATGTGGTAATTTTCCTACTGGTTTTGGGAGTGATTTTGACTGTAAATGGAACATTTCAGGGTCTGACTGTGACAGAGAGCTTATGGTCTGGGTTACGCTGGATGAATAATCATCCATATACCGGAGACGGATTTTTGAATGTATCTGAGTGGATACATCATATGATTCTTGCTTATGGTTATACATTTTGCATATTAAGCGCTGTAGTAGCTTTTCAGCGTAAACTACCATATGTTGCAGCAGCAGGAGTTCATATAGGGACTGCAGTTTATTTTGGAATGGTTTTGTTTGTGAATGTTGTGGGATGAGGTATGTTGGCGACATGGATAATCCATGAAGCTTTCGCTCTCGTATTCTACGGTGGGATATTACACTATCACAGCATTTCATAAATATTATGGTGGGTCTAATTGTCTGAATGACATACGCGGTACTATTTTAATATTGTGACTTACTAATCTTAATATGGCAATAACGTAAAAGGACCCTACGGAAGCCGCCCTTTATAGTTAATTGTAATTTTACCATTGACTCTCACATCATGTGAGGGTCTAAGATGATTTTAGAAGCAAATAAAAATCATATGGAGGAATTAGTAATGGAAAATTTAAGTGTTAACCCTATTGGTAAGATTAATGTAAACGAGGATGGGATGTTTATCAAGCTTGAGCAGAAGTATATTCCGGCACTACAGGCGTTAAACGGTTTTAGCCATCTCAATGTCATTTGGTGGTTTAGCGATTTTGATAATGAAGAAGTAAGAAATACCCTTGAAACAACACAGCCATATAAAAAGGCTCCAGAGGTAATGGGAATCTTTGCAACAAGATCACCAGTTCGCCCGAATCCCCTTGCTTTAACCGCAGTACAGGTTATTCATATTGATTATGAAAAGGGCATAATTCAAATTGCATATATTGATGCCAACGACAACACTCCTGTACTTGATATTAAGCCATACACCCCAAGCCTTGACCGAGTGGAAAACCCCAGCATGCCTGAGTGGTGTAGCCATTGGCCGACTAGTGTGGAAACATCAGAAGATTTTGATTGGGAGAATGAATTTATTTTTTAATTCCTTGACAAAATAAACACAAGTATTATAAAGTGTTCTATACAAGTTAATATTACAGTTCAGCCATGCCAATGAGGTATAATCTCGATTGGCATGGCTAAACTTAAGAGAACAGACCGACTTGGAAAGATATGAAAATATTACTACCAGGAGGAAGTAACAT